>DOPS01000066.1:0-20748 GCA_003512645.1 Desulfosporosinus sp. | reverse complement strand
TATATCTATCTTACAAGGAGGATAATAGATGAAGAAGGCGGTCTTAACGGCAGATGAAGCGATCGCGTTGATTAAGGACGGAAGTATGGTCGCCATTGATGGATTTGTGGGTATCGGACACCCGGAAGAATTGACAACGGCTTTGGAAAAAAGATTTGTCGAGACAGGTAACCCCAGAAATTTATCCTTGGTTTATGCAGCAGGTCAGGGTGATTCTAAAGATCGCGGAATGAACCATTTGGCACATGTTGGTCTCATTAAGCGTGTCGTTGGTGGTCATTGGAATCTTGCGCCTAAGTTAGGAAAGATGGCTGTTGAAAATAAAATTGAAGCCTACAATTTTCCACAGGGGGTTATTACCCATCTTTTCAGAGATATTGCAGCCGGTAAACCGGGGACGTTAACCCATATCGGCCTAGAGACCTTTGTCGATCCACGCAATGGTGGAGGCAAGTTAAATCAGGTCACCCAGGAGGATTTAGTGGAGCTAACGAGTTTTAGAGGGAAGGAGTATCTACTCTATCATTCATTTCCGATTAATGTAGCACTCTTAAGAGGAACATCGGCCGATGAATTTGGGAATATTTCGTTTGAAAGGGAAGCACTCAACCTTGAAGGTCTCTCCATTGCCCAAGCTGTGAAAAACAGTGGCGGCATCGTGATCGTTCAGGTGGAGCGTGTTGTTCAAGCAGGAAGTTTAAAGGCAAGGGATGTCAAAATTCCTGGTATTTTTGTGGATGCAGTGGTGATCGCCAGCCGGCCTGAATTTCACATGCAGTCGTTTGGCGAACAATATAACCCCTCCTACAGTGGCGAATTACGATTTCCATTAACCGAACTCAAAGCAATTCCTCTCGATGAACGAAAGATTATGGCCAGAAGGGCTTTCATGGAAGTCAATAAGGGGGCAATTGTTAATTTAGGAATCGGAGTTCCTGAAGGGGTAGCGTCGGTTGCTGCGGAAGAAGGGGTCTTAGAGCAATTTGTTCTGACAGTGGAATCCGGCCCGATTGGAGGAGTACCTGCCGGAGGGTTAAGTTTTGGAGCAAGTTTTAATCCGGACTGTATCGTAGATCAACCGTATCAATTTGATTTTTATGATGGTGGAGGGCTGGACATCACAGTTCTAGGGATGGCCCAGTTGGACAGACACGGTAATGTCAATGTAAGTAGGTTTGGGACGCGCATTGCCGGGGCTGGCGGGTTTATCAATATTTCTCAAACTGCGAAAAAAGTTGTTTTTTGTGGATCCTTTGCAGCCGATGGATTAAAGGTTGAGGTAAAGGACGGCAAGCTCGTCATCCTCCAAGAAGGGAGAATTTCTAAGTTGCTCCAAGACGTCGAGCATATCACGTTCAGTGGAAACTATGCTCGAAAGAAAGGGCAGAAGGTATTGTTTGTTACAGAAAGGGCCGTATTTAGACTCGGAGAACAAGGTCTTGTACTTGAAGAAATTGCCCCTGGCATCGATCTTCAAACGGATATTTTGGCTTTGATGAGTTTTAAACCTGCTATTTCTGAATCTTTAAAAACAATGGATTCAATACTTTTTTATCCAGAACTGATGAAAATTAATTATGAATTCGATGAAAGGTGTGCAGCAAAATGAAAATAAACGATAGAGTTGCCTTAATCACCGGAAGCGGTCAAGGGATTGGTAAGGCCATCGCGCTTACCTTCGCTAGAGAAGGAGCAAAGATCGCAGTCAATGATATTGCGTTTAATGAGGTTAAGGCCATGGAAACCGTGGAGGAACTCCGGAAACTAGGGGTAGAGGCTGAGCTTTTCCTCGCGGATGTCAGCAAAGAAGACGAAGTGAACAGTATGGTGGAAAAGGTTATCGAGCGGTTCGGAAGGGTTGATATTCTCGTCAATAACGCCGGAATCAATCGGGACGGACTACTTCATAAAGGTAATCTATCCAACTGGGACGCTGTCATGGCGGTCAATCTGACAGGACCCTTCATCTGTACGAAAGCAGTGCTTCCATCGATGCGTGGGCAGGGATATGGACGAATTGTGAATCTATCCTCACTAACGGCCCGCATAGGGATCTTTGGAACTGGATATTATGCAACCTCAAAATCTGGGTTGATCGGGTTAACAAAAGTAACGGCTGTTGAAAATGCAACCAAGGGAATTACCTGTAATGCCTTGGCGCCTGGATATATCAATACGGACATGATGAATAAATACCCTGCAGAGCAGTTAAAAGCACTAATAGCAACCATTCCGGTTGGGCGTTTTGCTGAACCTGAAGAAGTAGCAGATGCAGCCCTTTTCTTAGCCTCAGATTCCTCTGCATACATCACAGGCGCGGTCCTGGATATAAATGGCGGAAGTTTCATTTAAATTAGAACGATAGGAGGGATTTTGAGGGCGGGATAGACGTGGTAATAGTGAAGCCTCTGCTATAAATGTCAGCTGAAGCAATAGCCAGAGTTAGAGCGCTTCATTTTATGATAAATAAAGCAGGCCATTGGATCTAGTGAAAAAATAAAGTTGGAGGTGCATTTTATTGGCGGTTCTTGGAATTATCCTAAGTTTAGTTTTGCTGATGTACATGGCTTACCGCGGTTTTTCGGTCATCTTTTTTGCGCCGGTCTTTGCTCTGTTGGCGGCGGTATTATCTGGCATGGCTTTAATGCCAACCTATACAGAAGTATTTCTCCCCAATATGGCGAATTATCTAAAGGTCTATTTTCCATTCTTCTTACTAGGTGCCGTTTTTGGCAAAGTAATGGAAGAATCCGGAGCGGCTGAGTCTATCGCTAAAGCGATTGTGAACAAACTTGGACCCAAGCAGGCTATATTGGCGGTTGTCTTATCTGCAGCAATTCTTACGTATGGTGGGGTTAGCCTTTTTGTGGTCGCCTTTGCTGTTTATCCCTTTGGAGCTTCTCTGTTTAGAGAAGCAAATATCCCGAAACGACTTCTACCGGGAACGATTGCTTTAGGCGCTTTTACGTTTACTATGACTGCAATACCAGGAACACCACAGATTCAAAACGCAATTCCCATGAAGTTTTTCAATACTGACTTGTATGCTGCACCAGTGTTTGGTACGTTAGCTGCCCTTATGATTTTTGGAGGCGGTATGGTCTGGTTGGAATATCGTAAACGGCAAGCACAAGCTGCAGGGGAAGGATATGGTCAGCATACCCTTCAGGAACCAGATCAAGTTGAAGGCAAAAGCCTTCCTAATCCCTATTTATCTTTACTGCCCTTGCTCTCTGTTTTAGTAGTCACCTTAATCCTGCAAAAGTATATTTTCCCCGCTTGGGATATTGCAGGTTGGGTAACTCAAGCACCTTATAATATTGCTAAAGCTGGAATTGTCGGAACCATGAATAACTGGGCCTTAATCATTGCGCTTGTAGTAGGGATAACGATTGCAGTCCTTATCAACCCTAAAACCATCAAAGGAAATCTTGCCAAGGCTATTAATGCTGGTGCAATCGGCTCCTTGCTAGCTGTGATGAATACGGCTTCCGAAGTCGGCTATGGTAATGTTATCAAAACTCTGCCAGGTTTTAAAACGATTGCTAACTTCTTATTGGGTATTGGCCAAGGTGGCAGTCCGCTTCCCTCGGAAGCAGCTACGGTTACTGCCCTAGCTGGTATCACAGGCTCTGCCTCTGGTGGCATGAGCATTGCCCTGGATACCTTTGGCAAACAGTATTTAGAATGGGCTACTAGGGTTAATGTAAATCCTGAACTCCTGCACAGAGTTGCTAGCGTAGCCTCAGGCGGGATGGATACGATGCCCCATAATGGTGCAGTTATCACACTGTTAGGTATCGTTGGACTCACGCATAAGGATTCTTATAAGGACATTTTCGTCACGTCTCTGCTTATACCCGTTGTAACTGTCTTTACCCTCATTTTTTTACAAAGCATCATAGGTTTCATTTAAATTTGAAAGATTCTATCTAAATTGAAGCGTAGGATCCATGATATCGTAAACTAACCACCAAGATCCGGAGTGATATTAGAACTTTGGGTCTTGGTCATGATTTTTTAAACATCGAATCAATTTTTGGTAGGATTGAGAGAGCTCTGGTAAAAGGGGAGAATGCTAATGCTACAACAGCTGCTCCAGATGATGCCGCTGGTGTTTGAAATCATTTTTAGGAAGGGTTCCGTGGTAGTTTTTGATCGAGAAAAGTATCAGGGCGTATTACGCGGAGAGCGAATTTCGTGGAATGTAAATCCTGGTGATTCAATCGTTGAAGGCTCGTCAGCGGAGACAGCTCTAAGAACTGGAAAAAGTGTGGTCAAGGAGATCGGTGCTGAAGTTTTGGGAATTCCTTATTATGCAGTGGCTTTTCCCCTGATCGTCGATGGCGAAGTTATCGGTGGGATGTCCGTGGGTGTCCCTACTGAACTAAACCACATTAGTCAGGAATTAAAAGGAACTTCGTTTGAACTGGCTACATCTCTGCAACAAATGTCGATTGCTATTGAGCAGATCGGCCAAACGGTGCAGAGTCTTGCAGAATCGGGGCAGACAATTACACTTGGTTCACAGAGTGTGCATGAAAAATCCCTAAAAACAGAAGAAGTGGTACAGTATATCAATTCTATTGCCAAAAACACAAAACTCTTGGGCTTGAATGCTTCGATTGAAGCTGCACGGGCCGGAGAAGTCGGGAGAGGGTTTAGTGTTGTGGCCTCGGAAATCCAAAAAATGGCTGTTAATAGCGCAGGATCGGCGGCGGAAATCCAGGAAATGATGCGCGGTATGCAAGAAATGCTCGGTGGCATGGTGACTAAATTAGAGAAATTTAGCGATCATACGCAAGATGCTTTGGCGGCGATTGAAGAAATAGGAGCTTCGATACAGTCTCTCGCTCAAACGGCTCAACATTTACAAGGCTTGGCTGAGAAATTATGAAATTGAAGTTTCATTGAGATTAAACTATAGGAGGTTGGGACATGATAGAAGTTGTTATTGTTAGTGCAGTTCGTACCCCTATTGGATCCTTTGGTGGAGCTTTAGGGCAAATTCCGGTGATCGAATTGGGAGCACTGGTCATCAAAGAGGCCATTAGACGGGCTGGCATAATTCCCGAGCAGGTCGATGAAGTGATCATGGGAAATGTCTTGCAGGGGGGGTTAGGGCAAAATCCTGCCCGCCAGGCGGCTATAAAAGCCGGTATCCCTCAGGAGGCACCCTCCTGGACTCTAAATAAACTTTGCGGATCTGGGCTTAAATCTGTGGAGAGTGCGGCTCAAGCTATTATGACAGGAGATGCAGAGATCATCGTTGCCGGTGGAATGGAAAGTATGTCGATGGCACCATACGTACTGGAAAAGGCCCGTACGGGTTATCGCCTGGGAAATGGCACG
The DNA here is from genome assembly GCA_003512645.1 of Desulfosporosinus sp. Classification (GTDB taxonomy): domain Bacteria; phylum Bacillota; class Desulfitobacteriia; order Desulfitobacteriales; family Desulfitobacteriaceae; genus Desulfosporosinus. The sequence continues at coordinate 15,396 of DOPS01000066.1, read as the reverse complement.
ATGATTGATACCATTCTTAAAGATGGATTAACTGATGCCTTCTACGACATTCACATGGGGATTACAGCAGAGAACATCGCTGAACAGTTTGGAATTTCCCGTGAAGAACAAGACACTTATTCAGTACTGAGCCAAAATCGAGCAGAAGCCGCCATTAAGGGAGGTCTTTTTGATGAGGAGATTGTTCCAGTCCTTATTCCGCAGCGTAAGGGGGAACCTGTAGTTTTCAATAAAGATGAATTTCCAAAGTACGCGACGACCTTAGACTCTCTGACTAAACTTCGTTCAGCCTTTAAAAAGGAGGGCACAGTGACTGCGGGAAATGCTTCGGGTATCAATGACGGAGCTGCTGCTGTGGTTGTTATGTCTAAGGAAAAGGCCCTCGAATTAGGTTTGCATCCGCTAGCTTCGATTGCATCGTTTGCTTCCGCGGGTGTGGATCCTAAAATTATGGGTACTGGTCCGATTCCAGCCAGCCGCAAAGCGCTGTCCAAAGCAGGACTCACCATTGAGGATATCGATCTTGTAGAAGCGAATGAAGCCTTTGCTGCTCAAACGCTTGCAGTTGCCCGAGAACTTCAGCTTGATACAGAAAAAACCAACGTAAACGGTGGGGCGATCGCTTTAGGTCATCCGATTGGCGCCAGCGGGACACGAGTCCTCGTAACACTCTTGTACGAAATGAAACGTAGGGAAGTTAAACGAGGTCTCGCTACGTTATGTATTGGAGGAGGGCAGGGTACGGCAATGGTTGTGGAAAGATCAACAGCAAGAGATAGTCTGTTTAACTAGGAGTGGGAAAAACTGACAAGAAATAAGTTTTACCCAAATGGAATATATGACCAAAGGATAGGTGTAGCATCGGTGCGACATGTAGAGGATTTGCCGCATTGACGATGAATGGCAGGGAATAGCAGGATTATTAAGGTTAAACGAGTAACCACATGTAGCTAAAATGCTACATGCGATTACTCGTTTTATAATGTTTTTTCTTTACAACCCTTACGGATTAAGCCTCAAAGGTTTTTTTGCTATTGGCATAAATATTGCAATAATAAATTATGAATATATTCAGATTATTATGAAGATTGAGAGATGGAGAGTAATAGTTTTTCACAGAATCAGTATGGTAATAGCTTACAAGAGTTAGACAGGAGGGGAACTGATGAAGAAGTTGGTGCCGGTCTTAACTGCAGATGAATCGATGGCGTTGATTAAGGATGGAAGTATGGTAGCCATTGATGGATTTGTGGGCATTGGACATCCAGAAGAATTAACGACAGCTTTGGAAAAGAGATTTTTAGAGACGGGGGCACCTAGAAATTTATCCTTAGTTTATGCGGCGGGGCAGGGTGATTCTAAGGATCGTGGAATGAACCATTTGGGGCATGTTGGTCTTATCAAGCGGGTTGTAGGTGGACATTGGAACTTGGCACCTAAGTTAGGGGAGATGGCTGTAGAAGATAAAATCGAAGCCTACAATTTTCCCCAGGGGGTCATTACCCATCTCTTCCGAGACATTGCAGCAGGTAAGCCGGGGACGTTAACTCATATTGGTCTTGAGACTTTTGTAGATCCACGCAATGGTGGAGGAAAGTTAAATCAAATCACGCATGAGGATTTAGTAGAGCTAACGAGTTTTAGAGGTAAGGAATATCTCTTATATCATACATTTCCGATTGATGTAGCCCTCTTGAGAGGTACGTCGGCTGATGAAAACGGAAACATCTCGCATGAAAAAGAAGCCCTTACTCTGGAAGGTCTCTCTATAGCCCAAGCTGTTAAAAACAGCGGAGGAATTGTGATTGTTCAAGTGGAGAGAGTTGTTCAGTCCGGCAGCATTAGGGCAAGGGATGTCAAAATACCCGGGATATTAGTGGATGCAGTGGTGATCGCAAGCCGACCTGAATATCATATGCAATCGTTTGATCAGCAATACAACCCCTCTTACAGTGGCGAACTACGTCTACCTTTAACGGAATTGAAGGCGATGCCTCTCGATGAACGAAAAATTATTGCCAGAAGGGCCTTGATGGAAGTTAACCCAGAAGCCATTGTTAATTTGGGGATTGGTCTACCTGAAGGGGTTGCTTCTGTTGCTGCAGAAGAGGGCGTATTAGAGAGATTTGCTCTGACAGTGGAATCCGGTCCAATCGGGGGGGTACCTGCTGGAGGCTTGAGCTTCGGAGCAAGTTTTAACCCAGACTGCATTGTTGATCAACCGTATCAGTTTGATTTTTATGATGGTGGTGGATTGGATATCACGGTTTTAGGAATGGCTCAGTTAGATAAGGCGGGAAATGTGAATGTCAGTCGCTTCGGTACGCGAATTGCTGGTGCAGGAGGATTTATAAATATTTCTCAAACTGCAAAAAAAGTTGTTTTCTGTGGGACCTTTACTGCTGATGGACTAGAGATCGAGGTTTCGGACGGTAAACTCCAAATTCAAAAGGAAGGCAAGGTTTCTAAGATAATTCAAGAGGTTGAGCATATCACCTTTAGTGGCAATTATGCTCGAAAGAAAGGGCAGAAGGTAGTTTTTATCACAGAAAGAGCGGTATTTAGCTTAGGAGAACAAGGGCTGGTACTAGAAGAAATCGCGCCGGGAATTAATCTTCAAAAAGATATTTTAGATCTCATCAATTTTAAGCCCGTTATTTCTGAATCATTAAAGACAATGGATTGGAAAATATTTTTTCCAGAACCTATGAACACGATCAGGAAACTCAACTAAAGGAGTGCCAAGGTGCTTCATGTTAGGATAGATATAACAGGTGTTCACATAGGAGCAGAGAGTCGTAATAAGTTCTGATTTTGAAATTGAAGAAAGGGGTGAAGAGAAAGAAAAACAGTTCTTTTTACCAATAGGAACATGAAAGTTGCGACCATAAATTAAATTGGAGGTGCATTTCATTGGCGGTTCTTGGAATTATCCTGAGTTTGGTCTTGCTTATGTACATGGCTTATCGAGGTTTTTCAGTCATCTTTTTTGCGCCAGTCTTTGCTCTTTTGGCGGCGGTATTCTCTGGCATGGCTTTAATGCCAACCTATACAGAAGTATTTCTCCCCAATATGGCGAATTATCTTAAGGTCTATTTTCCATTCTTCCTGCTCGGTGCCGTTTTCGGTAAAGTAATGGAAGAATCCGGAGCTGCCGAGTCGATTGCCAAAGCAATCGTCAACAAAGTTGGAGCCAAGCAGGCTATTTTAGCGGTTGTCTTATCAGCAGCGATTCTAACGTATGGAGGGGTTAGCCTTTTTGTGGTCGCCTTCGCTGTTTATCCCTTTGGAGCATCCATGTTTAGAGAAGCAAATATTCCAAAGCGTCTTTTACCAGGAACGATCGCTTTAGGTGCCTTTACCTTCACCATGACAGCAATACCCGGTACTCCCCAGATTCAAAACGCGATACCCATGAAGTTCTTCAATACGGATTTATATGCTGCACCCGTGTTTGGTACGCTAGCCGCACTCATGATTTTTGGCGGCGGTATGTACTGGCTGGAATATCGTAAACGACAAGCACAAGCTGCGGGGGAAGGATATGGTCAGCATACTCTACAGGAACCGGATCAAGTTAAAGATAAACACCTGCCTAGTCCCTATCTGGCATTACTACCTTTGCTTTCAGTCTTAGTGGTTACGCTGATCCTACAAAAGTTTATTTTTCCGACCTGGGATATTGCTGGTTGGGTAACTCAAGCACCCTATAATATTGCTAAAGCCGGAATTACCGGAACTATGAATAACTGGGCCCTAATCATTGCCCTCGTAGTTGGGATAACCATCGCAGTCCTTATCAATCCCAAGACCATGAAAGGAAATCTTGCCAAGGCTATCAATGCTGGAGCAATCGGCTCCTTGCTAGCTGTGATGAATACGGCTTCTGAAGTTGGCTATGGTAATGTTATTAAAACTCTGCCAGGTTTTAAATCGATTGCTAATTTCTTATTGGGCATCGGCCAAAGTGGCAGTCCACTTCCCTCGGAAGCAGTCACCGTTAACGTTTTAGCTGGCATTACAGGTTCTGCCTCAGGTGGCATGAGTATTGCTCTAGATACCTTTGGAAAACAATATTTAGAATGGGCGACCAGAGTTAATGTAAATCCCGAACTCCTGCACCGAGTCGCTAGCATAGCCTCAGGCGGGATGGATACGATGCCCCATAATGGTGCAGTAATCACGCTGTTAGGTATTGTTGGGCTCACGCATAAGGACTCTTATAAAGACATTTTCGTTACGTCCCTGCTTATACCAGTCGTTAGTGCCTTTATCCTCATTTTCCTACAAGGCATCATAGGTTTCGTTTAAACTCAGGAAGTCTTTCTCACTAAATCATAGGAGATAGTGATAGTTAAAAACTAACCACCAAGATCCGAAGTGCATTAGAACTTTGGGTCTTGGTTTATTTTTTTAGCTTACACTTAGTTTAACAGAACGAAGCGGAGAGAACTTTTGCGAATCTAGAATTGTTATGTGGGTCGCTACTTTCGTGTCTACGGATGTATACGTGTATTCGTTAGTTGACATAGGTTCTTAGGTCTGGAGACTAACACCAATTGCGATTATTAATTCAAAAATGTATTCAAACGTGTACATATTAAGAAACTAGACATTTTCAAAATTCGCACGCTCAAAAGGCCTGTAAGCCTTGGGGTTGTTAATAAAACAAAACATGATAGCTATTAAAAATAGGACGTTGGCATAAAAGTTGCATAAATAATTCTATATATTCTGAATAAAATACTAAATATATCTGTAATTAGACAAGGAAAAAGGGATCGAAGCTCGAAGACATAATGTTAATGCTATGTGAAAGATGAAAGAAAGGGGGTAAAGGGAGGCGTGTCAGGACTTATACTGGTTTATACCGGGAATGGAAAAGGCAAGACAACAGCGTCTTTAGGGTTATGTATGAGAGCACTTGGACATAACCAATCTGTCGGATTTCTTCAATTCATGAAAGGGAGTAAGAATTACGGAGAAGTAAAACTAGCCTCCGTGTTACCCAACTTTACGTTAGTACAATCAGGACAGGAATCCTTTGTATCGTACGAAAATCCAGATCCAATTGACATTCAGATGGCCCAAGATGGGCTTAAACTTGCTCAGCGCTGGCTTGAAGAGGACAAATTTGACTTAGTGGTCCTTGATGAACTCCTTGTCGCGGTTGCTTTCAAATTAATATCGGTTGATCAGGTCCTAGATTTAATCAAAAAGCGACCACTTCATCTCAATTTGGTTTTGACAGGTCGTTATGCAGCACCCGAGATAATGGAAATCGCAGATACTATCACTGAAATGACTGAGCAAAGACATGCTTACCATCGAGGGGTGGAGGCAAAGGCAGGGATGGAATTTTGAATAAAGAAACACTGGATCAATGGATAGCACGTCTTTTTGACCGAGATCGCAGGGCTGTCGCCAAACTCATCTCTTGGGTTGAAGACGATGTTGAACGAGCGTATATTATGCGTTCTGTCCTAAAACAAACAGGACATCAGATGGTTGTAGGAATAACAGGGCCTCCAGGAGCGGGCAAAAGTTCGTTAGTCGAGGCTTTGACAAAACACTACCGTGTACAAGACGAAAGGGTGGGTATTGTGGCAGTCGATCCTAGTAGTCCGTATTCCGGGGGGGCTATTTTGGGAGACCGAATTCGTATGCAGGCCCATGGGACAGATCGGGACGTCTTTATTCGCAGCATGGGGACTCGGGGACATTTAGGGGGAGTGACTCGTTCAACAGCCGATGTCTTACGCATTTTAGAGGGCGGAGGATATGGGCGGCTTCTTTTGGAAACGGTCGGAGTCGGTCAGTCTGAACTGGAGATTATGCAAATTGCAGATACCGTCGTAGTTGTCCTTAACCCCGGGACGGGGGATGGAATTCAGGCCATTAAAGCGGGAATTATGGAAGTCGCAGATGTCTTTGTGGTCAATAAATCAGATTTGCCAGGGGCCGAGCGCATGAAGAATGACATCGAGATGATGTTAAACTTGAGTTGCGATGGGAAAGCTTGGCGTCCACCTGTTGTACTTACCAGCGTTCTTAGCCAAAACGGGGTAGAGATTTTATATGAAAAGATTGGGGCTCATCAAGCCTACCTGAGAGAATCTGGGCAAAAGGATGAACGACGTAAGGCGCGTCTCCGTCGGGAGGTCTGGCGCCATTGGGAAGATAAACTGCAGGAAGTTTTCGAAAATGTTTGGGAAGTTGCCCAAACTAAAGGGGGAGAAATGGATCAAGGTGATTCCTACGAACTAGCTGAGAGGTTATGGGAAGAGCGTTTTAAAGGGGGACAGATAGGATGAGTGTAAATGATAATTTCTTGCGCTGGAAAGCGAACTATGACACTCAGAGGGAGCGAAAAGGTCCGTTTTATACGGTTTCTAGTGTTCCGATCGATCCGCTCTATACACCTGGAAATACAGCCGAAATCGATTACGAACGTGACTTAGGAAATCCTGGTGAATATCCCTATACCCGTGGAGTTCGCTCAAATATGTACCGTGGACGGCTCTGGACCATGCGACAGTTTGCCGGGTTTGCCACAGCTAAAGAATCGAATGAACGGTATAAGTTCTTACTCAGCCAGGGCCAAACTGGTCTGAGTATTGCTTTTGATATGCCGACCATTATGGGCTATGATTCGGATCATCCGCGTGCCTATGGAGAGGTTGGCCGTGTCGGAGTGGCCATCGATTCTCTGGCAGATGTAGAAACTTTGTTCAAGGATATCCCACTGGACAAAGTCAGTACCTCTATGACCATCAATGCGCCAGCATCCATCATTTGGGCCATGTATATTGTGGCAGCGGAAAAACAGGGTGTACCCGCCCAAAAATTAACGGGAACCCTGCAAAACGATATTTTAAAAGAATATATCGCTCAAAAGTCATGGATTTTCCCTCCTGAGCCTTCCTTACGTCTGATTACGGATATCTTTAGGTATGCCAAAGATAATGTGCCTAAGTGGAATACCATCAGCATTAGCGGCTACCATATTCGGGAAGCGGGAGCAACTGCCTTACAAGAATTGGCGTTTACTCTCGCTGATGGATTTGCTTATATTGAGGCAGGTATCAAAGCAGGTCTAGATGTGGATGACTTTGCGCCTCGTTTGTCGTTCTTCTTTAACTCGCATACGGATTTCTTCGAAGAGATCGCCAAATATCGCGCGGCGCGACGAATCTGGGCACGCCGCATGAAGGAAAAATACGGGGCCAAAAAGGAAGAGAGTCTACTGATGCGCTTCCACACTCAAACCGCCGGGTGTTCTCTGACTGGTCCTCAACCAGAAAATAACATCGTGCGAACAGCCTATCAAGCTATGGCAGCCGTGCTAGGGGGAACTCAGTCGCTGCATACGAACTCCATGGACGAGGTGTTGGCGTTGCCCTCGGAAAAGGCAGTTCAGATTGCACTTCGAACCCAGCAAGTTCTCGCTTATGAAACGGGTGTCGTGAATACCATCGATCCTCTAGCTGGTTCGTATTTTGTGGAAGCCTTGACCAACCAGATGGAAGAAGGTGCTGAAGAGTATTTCCGTAAAATTGCTGAGTTGGGTGGGGTACTGGGTGCTATCCGAGAGAATTTCTTCCAGCAAGAAATTGCTGATGCTGCGTATCGCTATCAACAAGAGATCGAAAGCAAGGATCGGATTATTGTCGGTGTCAATGAATTTGTCACTGAGGGCAAAGTCGAAATTGACTTGTTGAAAATTGACCCTGAAGTTGAGAGATCTCAAGTGCGAGGGCTTAAGGCTTTAAAAGAAAGTCGGGATAACCTTCGGGTTCAGACCACATTGACTGATTTGAAAGAGGCGGCTCAGGGATCAGATAATATGATTCCGAAGATAATCGAAGCTGTGCGGGCTTATGCCACTGAGGGAGAAATGATTGCTGTCCTCAAAGAGGTCTTCGGGGAGTACCGAGAACAAGCCGTATTTTAGGACATTGTGGGAGGGAACGTTATGAAGAAGGCTCGTATTCGTGTCTTGGTGGGTAAGCCAGGCTTAGACGGACATGACCGGGGTGCGAAAGTGATCGCCCGGGCCCTGCGTGATGCCGGTATGGAAGTCATCTACTCAGGATTGCATCAAACCCCGGAACAACTTGTGGAAGCAGCGATCCAAGAAGATGTCGATTTAATAGGAATCAGTGTTCTATCTGGGGCACACATGACGATTTTCCCAAGAATTAAGGAACTGCTGAAAGAGCAGAATGCTGAAGACATCTTACTGATGGGCGGAGGGACAATCCCTGAGGAAGATATCGCGACCCTTATAGAGGCTGGACATGCCGAAGCCTTGTTTACCCCGGGGGCAACCACGACGGAGATAGTGAGTTGGATCAAGGCTAGATTAGCGGTTAGTAATGCGGACGTTGTCTGATTGGAATAATGATGGATTGGATATTTATAAAGTGCAGTGAAGTAATCAGAAAACCGTTTGCCAAAAAAATGAAGATCTCGAGGCGTGCATTAAAGCTTAATGTGCGCCTTTTGTTTACTAGCAACTTGACCCACTAATAATTATAATTGACAAAGGTTCAACGAATAGATAAAATAAGTGAGTAATCACTCATTTTAAATTTGGCGGTGAATTTAACAATTTGGAGGAGCTTATGAAGTCAAAGCAAGAGAATAAGCAACGGGAAACCCGTAGCAAGAAAACAGCAGAAGAGCGGCGTCAAGATATTCTTGAAGCAGCTCTGATGGTTTTCACACAAAAAGGTTTTAATGGTTCAACGACTGCGGAAATAGCCCGTGCAGCAGGTGTCGCTGAAGGGACTATTTTTCGGCATTTTGCCACTAAGAAGGAATTGCTGGTTGGGGTTCTGAAACCGAAAGTCTTAGATGGGATCATCTATCTGGACAAGGAACACAAAGAAGCAACCCCAGTGGAATTTTTCCGGTGTTTTCTGAAGAATCGCTTGGAGCTTATCAATGAAAATGACGGGCTTTTTCGCTTTATGTTTGCTGAAGCGCAGTACCACAGCGAAGTTAGAGAGGCCTTATTTCAAGGAATCCTAGAGCAGGGTATTACTATCGTCAAGCCTTGGTTCGAAAAGGGTGTAGAACAGGGGGATTTTAGACCTCTTCCGTTTCTATCCCTGATGCGAAGTTTTATGGCGATGGTTCTGTTTTACGGTATATTCAATCACGTTTTTCCAGGCTTATCTCCGGAAAAAACAATCGATGAGGCGGCTGATAATATGCTAGAGCTCTTTTTTAATGGGTTACTCATTAAGTAAGGACGTAAAAACTCAATGCAAATCTTAGCGATTTACGAAGGGAAACATAGTCTGAGTTCAAGGAGAGGGAGGAGAGAAGTCGTGAGAAAAAAGGCTGCAGTCTTAGTCATTATTCTAGTTCTTATTACCCTATCGGTCTTGGGGGAGCGGTATCTTAACCGTTCAGCAGACTCAAACACGTATTCTGGAACGATTGAAGGAACTGAAATTCCAGTGCAAGCAGAGCTTGGCGGCAGAATCGTCGAGTTACTAGTCAGTGAGTGTCAGGTCATAAAAACAGGGGACGTTATTGCCAAACTAGATGACAGTCAGGCTAAAATTTCCTTGGATATCGCGAAGATTCAACAGACTCAGGCCCAAGCTAAACTCAACGACCTTTTAGGAGGGGCACGAGTGGAGGAAATCCGTAGGCTTGAGCAAGTGGTGAGCCAGGCGAAGGCTAATATGGCTACACTGGAACCGAATCTTAAATTTGAAGAAGATAATCTTGTCAATAATCAAAAACTATACGAGAGTGGTGCTATTAGTAAACAGGTTGTGGATGCACAGCAAAATAAAATTGATACGTTAAAAGCCCAATATCTGAGCGCTCAAGCGAGTGTAAATGTAGCACAGGCCAGTTTGGACCAAGCCCAAGCTGGTTATACTCAACCGACCATTCAGGCTCAGAAAGCGGCTGTTGATATTGCAGCTCAGTCCATTAAGACGGCAGAACTGGGCTTAAGCAAGCTGATTATTAAAAGTCCTGTTAGTGGCCAGGTACTCTATCAAAATGTTGAGTTAGGTCAAGTTGTCAATCCCGGCACAAGCCTCGTAACGATTCTGGATCCCAATGATTTGTGGATTAAAATATATATCCCGGGAGCCAAGTTGAGTCAGATAAAAATGGGCGGGACGGTTGCTATTGCGGCTGATTCATACCCTGACAAGACGTTTAAAGGACAGATCCAATATATCAGTAATCAATCGGAATTTACTCCGAAGAACGTCCAGACAAAGGAAGAACGAACGACGACAGTATACGCTGTTAAAATAACCATTACAGAAGGTAAAGACCAGTTGAAAGCAGGTATGCCAGCAGATGTGACCCTGGAGTAAAGGAGTGAGGCAAAATGAATTTGGCGATTGATTGCCAGGGTTTGGTCAAACGGTTTGGCACGTATACGGCAGTTCAAGGAGTAAGCTTTCAACTTCCTGCCGGAGAGATTATGGGTTTTGTCGGGCCAAATGGTGCTGGGAAGACAACCCTCATCCGCATGCTTTGTGGAGTTTTGGTTCCGACAGAGGGTCAGGCTACTGTGTTGGGGTATGACGTCTTGACACAACCTGAGGAAATCAAACAGCGTATTGGCTATATGTCCCAAAAGTTTAGTCTCTACGAAGATCTAACCGTGCGTGAGAATCTTGACTTCTATGCAGGGGTATACAGTCTACATGGAAAAGCAGCCCAAGAACAGAAAGCGCGGGTCATTGAGCGGATCGGCTTGAGCGAGCGAACCACCCAGTTAGTCTCTTCCCTCTCAGGTGGATGGAAGCAAAGAGTGGCTTTAGCTTGTGCGTTACTTCATAATCCCCAATTGCTTATTCTTGATGAACCGACAGCTGGGGTGGACCCGGTTTCACGGCGTATTTTCTTAGATTTGATCCACCAGTTAGCGAAAGAAGGAATGACGATTTTAGTCAGCACCCACTACATGGATGAAGCAGCAACCTGTGATTACTTGGGTTTTGTTTTCTATGGGCGGTTAATTGCCTTTGGTTCGCCGGACGATATGAAAAAAAGAGAGGCTAAAGATAATTTAGATGATCTTTTCATTTATTACGTTGAACATGAAGCCTCGGATGATCCTCGCAATCTCACCCTCAAGAAAGGGGGGCGAGGCTAATGGGAAGATTTTCCTGGGTACGTTTTTTAGCAGTCTTGAGAAAGGAATTCATCCATATCCGACGAGATCGCGCCAGCTTAATCATGGCGATTGTTATGCCGATCGGTATGCTCCTCCTGTTTGGTTATGCCGTAAATACGGATGTAGACCACCTTCCTACCGTGGTTTGGGATCAATCTCAAACTACCGATAGTCGTGAGTTTATAACCTCAATCCGTAACACCCAATATTTAGATCCCGATGATTATGTCCAAGGTTATCATCAGATCGAAGGCTATCTGGATAGTGGTAAGGCTCGGGTGGCAGTCATTATCCCGCCTGATTTTGGCAAAGAGTTACAAAGGGATAATGGGCAGGGTGATGTACAGGTTTTAGTCGACGGCTCCGATCCTACCGTTGCTCGGGCGGCTATGTCCGCGGTTCAGATGTTGGGTCTGAATAAATCTTTGGAAATTCAGGGGGTTCGGCTTGCTGCTAGAGGTGCGGCAGCGGGTACAAACATGCCGCTTAATATCGAGACCAGAGTCTGGTACAACCCGGACATGAAGTCGATGGTCTTTAACATTCCGGCCTTGATCGGTCTGATCCTGCAAAATGTGATCACTATGTTAACGTCGTTTTCGATTGTTCGAGAAAAGGAACGTGGGACCATGGAGCAAGTGGTCGTTACCCCTATTCGTTCGCTTGAATTGCTGATGGGAAAGCTTCTCCCGTTTTTGTTGATCGGGTTTGTCTCTCTGTCCTTAATTTTAGCGACTGGGATTTTCTGGTTTGGGGTTATGCCGGCAGGAAGTATTCCCCTTCTGGTGCTCTTATCCACCATTTTTTTGTTTACCATTCTAGCCATCGGGCTGTTGATCTCCAGTGTCGCTAGGACTCAACTTCAGGCCATGCAAATGACGTTCATCTTGATTTTGCCCTCGATTCTATTGTCGGGCTTCATCTTTCCTCGGGAAACGATGCCGACTCTCTTAAAGGTTATAGGCGGATTATTTCCGTTGACGTATTTTTTGGAAATCGTGCGGGGAATTTTCCTCAAAGGGGTAGGGATGGAGTACCTTTGGCAGGACACGCTCATCTTATGTGCATTTGCAATCATCTTGGTGGGAATCGCAGCCAAGAAGTTTAAGAAGAATTTAGATTAGGAGGGTGTGAAGTTGCTGCGCTCACCCACGGCGCCGTCGCTACCATGCTTGATGACTCGGCGAGAACGGCAAACCTCTGGGCTATTCAGAATGTGAACCTGTGCCGTTCTGGTGCCGAGTCATCTAAGCCTGGTTGACGCGACTTTGCCTAACGGGTTCGCTTCGCAAAATCACACCCTCTGGCTGGGGTCGACGTAGGTCTTAGAACGACGGTGGTTGGAACGACGAGGGCGTGGAACGGTTGAATTGCTTCGCTCTCAACGCGCTGTTTGGCGCTGGAGTTTGAACATGGTATGAGAGAGTATGCAAGTCAAGTTCAAGTCAAGAACCTTCCCTGACTTGTATAACTTGTACTTGAAAAGATGGTATACTATTATGGGTAGATCGGTAGCTAGAGAATTATTGGAGGGAAGAATTATGAAGAAGCTTAAATACGGGTTATTATTTTTTGCGTTTGTTTTAATCCTAGCAACCATTGGGTGCGGATCACAGACCCCTAATACTGTCAGTTCACCACCTCCGAATAAAGATGATACTCAAACTCAAAGTAAAGTGGAGACACCCACTGTCAAGAATAATCCGATTGTCACAATTACTATGGAAAGCGGAGAGCAGATCAAAGTGGAGCTTTATCCTAATGTCGCTCCTAATACTGTGAAAAGCTTTATATCTTTGGCTCAAAAGGGGTTTTATAACGGGTTGATCTTTCATCGAGTAATTCCCAGGTTTATGATTCAAGGCGGAGATCCGAACGGAAATGGTACTGGGGGACCAGGTTATAGCATTAAGGGAGAATTTACGAATAACGGTTTTGAAAATAATCTGAAGCATGAACGTGGCGTGATCTCGATGGGCAGAACACCGCAAAGTAAAGACTCAGCAGGCTCCCAATTTTTTATCATGGCAGCGACTTATCCGAGCTTAGACAAAGAATATGCCTCCTTTGGTAAAGTGATTAGTGGCATGGAGACTGTGGATAAAATAGTCAATACTCCGAGTGGTGAAAAGGCAAAGGATAAACCTAATCAAGACCAGGTCATGAAGAGTGTGACGGTCGACACCTTAGGTGTCAACTATGGTGAGCCGGAGGTAATTAAGAAATAATGTACAAACCAGCGAAACGTCTAGAAGGTTTAGGAGCGTCAGTTTTTACGGAAATGGACAACTTAAAAAAGGAACTAGAAAAAGAGGGAAAAGTATTAATTAATCTAAGTATTGGAAGTCCGGATCGAGCCCCAGCTATGGAAATCCGCCAGGTTCTCAGTCAGGCCGTTCTTGACGAAACCCAATATGGCTATACCCTCACTCGAGGAACAGAAGAATTTCGCAAGGTTTGTGCAGCATGGTATCTAGATCGATTTGGAGTGTCGCTGAATTCCGAAACTGAGGTACTTCCTCTAATGGGTTCTCAGGATGGACTGGCTCACATTTTCTTAGCTTATATAGATCCAGGCGATATGGCATTAATTCCTGATCCAGGATATCCGATTTATACCGCGGGTCTGATACTGGCCGGTGGAGAGAAAGTTGCGGTCCCACTATTAGAGGAAAATGGCTTTTTGCCAGATCTCCGCAAGATTGATCCAGACATAGCCCGTAAAGCGAAACTCATGCTTTTGAATTATCCGAATAACCCCACTGCAGCAGTGGCCACTCTTTCATTTTTTGAAGAGGTTGTGGAGTTCGCAAAGGAGTACGATCTTCTCATTTGCCATGATGTAGCTTATTCTGAATTAGCCTTTGAAGGATATCGACCTGTGAGCTTTTTGCAAGTTCGAGGGGCAAAAGAGGTCGGAATTGAATTTCACTCTGTCTCTAAAACGTACAATTTAGCCGGGGCGCGGTTAGGGTTTGTCGTTGGAAATGCTGACGTCATAGGAACTCTCTCTCAACTCAAATCGAATATTGATTATGGAGTGTTTGCCCCGGTATTAAAGGCCGGTGCGTTTGCTCTCAGTTCTGTGCAGGACTCAGTCGAAGAAAATAGGAATGCTTATCAAAGGCGACGGGATATTTTAATCGAGGGCTGTGCCTCAGCAGGTTGGAATATACCAATTCCTAAAGGTTCAATGTTTATCTGGGCACCAGTACCGACAAAACAAGACTCGGTAACCTTTGCCAGGGAGTTGGCTCGTGAAGCGGGCGTGATTGTGGTGCCAGGGCTGGCGTTTGGGGATCACGGTGAAGGCTATGTGCGAATCGCGATGGTTCAAGAAGAAAGTGTTCTGCGGGAAGCAGTTGGGAGAATTCAGAGATTTTTAGGGAAACAATAGAATAGGATTATTGCAAAATTGTAGAGTTAGACCTAAAAAGGCAAGGGTCTCGAAAAGAGGGACCGGTGCCTGAGAAACCTCCGAAAAAGTAAGCTTTTGATTAAGGCACCACTTTCATATCTTGAATAGGATAATGACAATAAAGAAGAAGCCCGCTGAACTCTTAAAGAGCAGCGGGTTTCTTCCCTTTTCGATCCGCCCCAGGCTTAAACGCCGGGGATACAGTATCTTATGTTATGGCCGTCCAGGTTGTTACATAGTAAAGAAAAATAAGATGAACGCGAAGGCTCCCGCTGGGGTACTCCCTAGATTAAAAAGCCTGACGACTGAGGTTGTCACACTCTTAAGCCTGGCCACATATCCTATGAGTAAAATTAGCCTCAAGGAGTGTGGATATCATGCCTGATACAGTACCTGATGTCATCAGCGGACGCACGCCGCATGTAATCGCGGCTGAAATTAAGATGATCAAATACCAGGCTGAGAGGATCTACCTTACCGCCGCCGTCGAGATCGGAGGGCGGCTGACGGAGGCCAAGGCCCTGCTCATGCATGGAGAATGGGGTAAGTGGCTGGAGGAGTCGGTCAGTTACTCTCAGAGTACGGCCGACAGATTTATGAAGGTCTTCAGAGAGTACGGGAGCAAACTGCCTGATGCTTCCGACAGCAACTCAAATTACGCACCAGTGCGCAATTTGACATACTCCCAGGCAGTGATCCTCTTAGGAGTCCCGGAAGAAGGTCGAGAACAGTTCATCATCGATATGGATATCGAGAGAATGACTAATCAGGAACTCAGAAAAGCGGTCAATGAACGGACGCAGGTCCGGCAAGA
>DOPS01000069.1:22071-27395 GCA_003512645.1 Desulfosporosinus sp. | reverse complement strand
GTATCTCTGCATTTTAGTGGAAATTCGCTAAAACCATTGTTCTTTATTAGTTCTTCTAAGCAGTAATATTAAAAACCTAAATTACTAAAATTTATGACTTTATCCGTTCTAGTAGTTTTTATTCCGTTCTCTAAGTGCTCGCTCAATATCGCGTTTACCCTCTTTTTCGGCTAGAGACTGACGCTTATCGTAATTTTTCTTCCCTTGCCCGACTCCTAATTCAACCTTAGCCATCCCTTTTTTCAAATACATCTTAGTCGGAATAAGGGTCAAGCCTTGAAGCTGTACTTTCCCGATTAACTTATTAATTTCTGAACGGTGCAATAATAATTTACGCGGCCGTAGTGGATCATGATTAAACCGATTACCCTGCTCATAAGGGCTGATATGCATTTGATGAACCCATACTTCGCCATTGGTTACACGTGCATAACTATCTTTCAGGTTGATCTTCCCGTTACGAATCGATTTTATTTCAGTCCCGGTAAGAACGATTCCAGCCTCGACTCTATCTTCAATAAAATAGTCGTGGAACGCTTTACGATTATCGGAAACGATTTTAATTCCCTCCGAAGGCATACGACTCCTCCTTTCACCAAGCGTTTAATTATACCATAAATTTCCTGTTCGTATCAAGCTATGTCTTAGATACTTTACATAACCCAACACTAATATATTCCACTTCTACTTCCACCTGCACTTCCATTAATTCAACTTCCCACTAAATTAAAGTTCCAACTCTATAGAAATTCCCTGCATTGCTTCAAGCCCATATCCTAGAAATTCCTCCAATGAAAGTCCTAATTCACTACAGGTGAGAATTTGTTGACGATCTGCTCCTTTGGCAAAGGCTTTTTGATCAAACTTTTTGCGTAGGAACGGGACATCTACTCCCGAGAGCTTTTTGTCCGGTCGAATCAGAGCTCCAGCGACGATAAGACCTGTCATCGGGTCAGTCGCATAAAGGGCTTTATCTAATAGGGAGATACGCGGTAAACCATGCCGCTCATTGTGAACCTTCACGGCATAGACAAGTTCTTGTGGCAAACCCATACTTTCTAATATTTCTGCGCCCTTTAAAGAGTGGACCTCCGGCTGCTCTTTGGTATCTTCATAATCGATGTCATGCAGAAGACCTGCCATTCCCCATAGATCTGGATCCTGATCAAAATGCTTAGCTAAACGAATCAGGACTATTTCTGTTGAAAGCATATGTTTTAATAAGTTCTTATTGTCTACATACTTGATTAACTCTGAATACGCTTCTTCCCGTGTCATCATTTCACAGCTTCCTCTCACATGATTGAATACTTTCTCAACTAAGATATTGACTCCTGCGGCATGAACTGCAAGAGAAATTCATGGACCTTTAACGCAACCTCTTCTCGCTCCCGTCCAAGAGTTAGGATATGCCCGGAGTTTTCCCAATAGTGGAGAATTGGGTTAACGTGCTGGATTTGCTTCTTAATGATTTGAACACTAACTGGGTTTACTGTAGAATCTTTTCTGCTTTGCATCAGTAAGGCTGGGCAGGTAATCGCAGAAAGTTTGCTGCGCACCTGACGAATCCCTCGGTTAAGGGAGATTAAGCCATCCACTGGAATCCGGTCATAGACGAAGCGCTCAAGGCCTGGTGCAGTCCCGGTCGCAGGAGCTGTTAATTTTCCTACAAACTTTACAAAGGGTCTTACAAGCGGAGCATAACGAGTTCTCCGATCGGCAAGCACCATGGGTGCATTCATGGTAACAATCCCGTCAATCAAACCAAGCGTCGCCAAATGAAGTGTTAGCAATCCCCCCATAGATAGGCCAACCCCGATTACAGTGTCACACGTCTCTCTTAGCTCTCTTACTCCGTCTTCGGCGTCTTTAGCCCAGTCTTCCCAGCGAGTCTTTGCCATCTGTTCTGGAGTCGTTCCGTGCCCCGAAAGGCGAATTCCATGGACCGTCCAACCAAACTTAGCCAGCCGTTCACCCAGCCAACGCATTTCCGAAGGAGCTCCCGAAAATCCATGAATGAGCAAGCACCCAACACGATTCCCCGAAAAATAAAAGGGTTCCACCAAGCGTCTTTGTGGTTCCACTCGAACATCCTCCCCTTAAACGATGTACGATATCCGAAATTCGTTTATTATGTAGCCAATAATTAAGTAAAATCGTTCAGCAAAACGACCATTGAGACTATTTTAGCGAAGGAGGGGTCTATCCCATAGAAGAGAGTCTGCACTTCACATTTTATCCAGAGAAGTATTAGAATCGAACAAAGAATAGCACAGAAGGACACCTCGTATGAAGTGCCCCTCCTTGATTTGGCTTTATTAGCGGAAAAGTAGAGTAAGAGCAGTAATCTATCATCTATTTACAATATACTATAAGTTGAAGAAGTACTCGAACTCTCTTACTAAGCAATCATAGCTAGACCCAAGGAACTCAGCAAAAAGACACCTGCTAAAACCCCCGTGAGTTTGGCGAATAATTCATCCATACCTTTCTTTTTACCAAAGATAGACTCGCCAGCGCCAGTAATAGCTCCAGATAATCCTGCACTTCTTCCAGACTGAAGTAATACAGCCGCAATCAGACCTAATGAACTGAGGATTAAAAGAATTACTAAAGCAATTTGCAAATAACTCACCCCCTAAGATAACCCATTGTCATATATCACTACAACCTTGTAAATTATCAATAGTTTTATTTTAGCACAAGTGCCCTTAAAACTCAATAAATCCCTGAATCTTGGGCTATCTACCAGTCCTATCTAGCTAACGCTTTTCGGCCACGATAAACTGCGCTATCCCCAAGTTCTTCCTCTATGCGCAGCAATTCGTTGTATTTGGCAACCCGTTCGGTCCGGGCTGGAGCACCTGTTTTGATCATGCCTGCATTGACTGCAACTGCAACATGAGCTAAGGTGACGTCTTCGGTCTCGCCGGATCGATGTGAGACGACTGACGTATAACCTGCCCGTTTGGCCATTTCGATGGCATCGAGAGTCTCGGTTAAGGTCCCGATCTGGTTAAGCTTGATAAGAATCGAGTTACCACATTTCTCCTTGATCCCGCGAGCCAAACGTTCTGGGTTCGTTACAAACAGATCATCCCCGACAAGCTGTACACGATCTCCCAAACGTTCAGTCATCTTGCGCCAGCCTTCCCAGTCCTCTTCGTCCAAGCCATCTTCTATAGAGACAATGGGATAACGCTTGATCAATCCCTCATAGAAATCAATCATTTCGTCCGAGGTCTTCTTAACCCCTTCTCCTGCTAAGTTATACATTCCATTTTCATAAAGTTCAGTGGCGGCTACATCCAGGGCCAATCCGATATCTTCACCAGGTTGATATCCTGCCCTTTGAATAGCGTCAACGATACACAAGAGCGCGTCTTCGTTAGATTCTAAGCTGGGTGCAAAACCACCTTCATCTCCGATTGCTGTAGCGAGAGATTTTTCCTTCAGGACGGCCTTCAGACTGTGGTATACCTCTGTTCCCATACGTAACGCTTCTGCAAAACTGGACGCCCCAACTGGCATGATCATAAATTCTTGAATATCCACATTATTATCAGCATGTTGGCCGCCGTTTAAAATATTCATCATAGGGACTGGAAGTTCTTTGGCATTTACCCCTCCTAAATATTGATAAAGAGGCAAGCCTAAGGATTCCGCAGCGGCTTTCGCTGTCGCCATGGATACTCCAAGAATCGCATTGGCTCCGAGTTTCCCTTTATTATCAGTGCCATCAATTTCCTTCAACAAATGATCTAACCCCGGTTGGTCATAAGGATTCAGTCCCTCTACTTCTGGGCTAATTAAAAGGTTGACATTTTCAACAGCTTTCAAGACCCCTTTGCCCATATAGCGGGTTTTATCTCCGTCCCTGAGTTCAACCGCTTCAAAAGCACCAGTGGAAGCGCCTGAAGGGACAGCTGCACGACCTATGGTTCCATCTGTAAGAACGACATCAACTTCTACGGTTGGATTCCCTCGAGAATCCAGGATCTCTCGTGCGTAAACATCTGTTATAAAGCTCATTAAAATTTCCCCCTTTATTCTAGAAAGACCCTATTTCAGGAGTCCTTACTTACTTACTTACTTACTTAAGCGCTGTTGGGCATATCAAGCAGTACATACTTGTCTGGTCTGTATAAAACTTAAGTCATGATTAACGATTTTCCGGTCATTTCCTCTGGTTTTGGAATATTGAGTAATTCAAGTAGAGTAGGTGCAACATCGCACAGAGCACCACCCTCACGTAGCTTCTGCCCTTTAAACCTATCATCGACAAGAATGAAGGGAATCCAATTTGTGGAGTGGGCTGTCAGAGGAAGTTCTGTCTTTGGATCTATCTTTTCCTCAGCATTCCCGTGATCAGCCGTAACGAGGAGGGTCCCATTCATTTTTTGGAGTTCCTCAACAATCTCACCCAAACATCGGTCCACCGTCTCCACCGCTTTGACGGTTGCCTCGAAGACACCCGTATGCCCAACCATATCCGGATTAGCAAAGTTAAGGATGATCACATCATAGGTATTTTTCCTTAGTTCTTCTAGGAGAGTTTGGGTCAATTCTGGGGCGCTCATCTCGGGCTGATGATTATAAGTCGCGACTTTTGGGGAAGGAATAAGGATTCGTTCCTCATTTGGATTAGCTTCTTCAATCCCACCATTAAAAAAGAAGGTCACATGTGCGTATTTTTCAGTTTCTGCAATCCGTAACTGTTTTAACCCATGTTGGGAAAGGACTTCTCCCAAGGTGTTTTTCAGGTTTTGTTGCGGGAACGCGACTGGTGCGCAGATTGTATCCTCGTACTGAGTCATACACACAAAGTGAACTCGCGGGTGGATGGGGCATTCAAACCCTGTAACCTCTTCGTCTACGAAGGCATGAGCGATTTGCCGCGCCCGATCTGAACGGAAGTTAAAGAAGAGTACGCTGTCACCCTCTTGAATGGGACCCACTGGTTTTTCGTCCTGATCAACAATCACCGTTGGAATCACGAATTCATCCGTCACACGCTGATCATAGGAACTCTCCAGCGCTGCTAAGGCACTAGCTGCGCTTTTTCCTTCGCCCAAAGCCAAGGCCTCGTAGCCCTTTTCTAAGCGTTCCCAGCGTTGATCTCGGTCCATTACGTAGTAACGGCCACTTACAGAGGCAATTTTACCAATTCCCAGTTCCCTAATTTTTTGTTCCAGTTGAGTGATATAAAGTTTGGCGCTCTGCGGCAAGACGTCGCGACCATCAAGAATAACGTGGATATACACTTCTTCTAATCCTTGTTTCTTTGCCATTTCCAGAAGGGCAAACAAGTGATCTATATGAGA
>DOPS01000069.1:0-21969 GCA_003512645.1 Desulfosporosinus sp. | reverse complement strand
GGTAATCCCACCGCTTCTCCTGATGCTTGGAGAAATGTGTGGGGGTAAGTTTTTTCCAAGCGTCGGAAGTTTGGCAAATTTGCTTGGGCGATGGCGTTTCCTTCGATTGCATCACGATGGCCCCAGCCATCTAAAATCATGAGAAGAAGTGGTTTGGCAACGTTCATTTGCTATTTTCCTTCCACGCGTGCAACCATGGGATTTGCGTTGAGAATGAGGTTGGCAAAACTGACAGGATCTAAGCTTGCCCCACCAACGAGTGCACCATCAACATCCGGCTCAGTCATGAGCTCGGCAATGTTATCTGCTTTGACACTTCCACCATAGAGAATGGGTACTTTCTCAGCAGCAAGTCCCATGAGGCCAGTCAATGTGGCACGAATCGAAGCACACATTTCTTGGGCATCTTTGCTGGAGGCAGTTTTCCCTGTCCCAATTGCCCAGATAGGTTCATAGGCGACAATAATTTTGCTTAAATCTTCAGTCGATAAGCCTGCTAGAGCACGAGAAACCTGCCCTTGGACCCTCTCTACTGCTTTTCCTTCTTCTCTAAGGTTCAAATTCTCCCCACAACAAACGATGGGGGTTAATCCCACAGCTAACGCTTTACTTACTTTCTTATTGATCTCTTCATCCGTTTCTCCAAACATCTCTCGACGTTCTGAGTGGCCAAGTATCACATATGTACACGCAACATCAAGCAGCATTTGAGCCGAGATTTCACCGGTATAAGCCCCTTGGTCTGCCCAAGCCATGTTTTGGGCACCTATATGCACAATGCTTTCTTCCAGTTCATTCTTTAGAGGATAAAGGGCCGTAAAAGGCGCACATAAGATAATATCGAGGTCAGTAACATCCTTTACCTCTTCTAAGAACTTCACTGCATAGTCTTCTGCTTCACTCACAGTTTTAAACATTTTCCAATTGCCGGCGATCACCGGTCGTCGATTTGCCATTCTATTTACCCTCCACTTTCTTATTCAAGGCGCGAGGTTCGATGCGCGACGGCGACATTCATACCTCTCAACCTTAACCTTTTACTTCGAGCCTCACATTTACCTTAGGTTCGAGGTTCTCCCGTGTCACCAAGCCCAAAGAGCACTTTCTAAATAAGCGCAAACACCCATTTCCCTCGAAGCCCACCCAGAAGGTGCGCTTTTCTGCAAAGTGGAGCGCATTAGTGAAGCCGCTCGTCCAGACGAGTGCCGACCTTCGCGCCTCCGTAGCGCGCTGCTGGGAATTGATCCATGACCCGAATAGGACGTTCGAGATTAGAACACCGCCATGGATGGCAAAGGTGTCGTGATGGACTGATGCCGCGGTGCCAAGGATGGCAAAGAGCGTCGTACATCCATCCCTAAGGTTCGGACGCGCTCGCGAACCGTCCAGCTCGTCAGCGGCGTAACGTGCCGACGCTTGGCAGAAAAGCGCTCCTCGGGCCTCGGGGGGCCAGGCCTCGGTTCAGGCCTCGGGTCCAGGCCTCGCTCTAGGTCCTCGGTCCTCACGCTCGAGCCAAGTTACGCCTCGTTCAACGCCGCAACCCCCGGCAACACCTTCCCTTCTAAAAACTCTAGAGAAGCGCCCCCCCCCGTTGAAATATGGGTCATGCGATCCGCGACATTCATTTTCTCCACGGCCGCTACAGAATCTCCGCCTCCCACAATCGTGATCCCCCCACAGGTCGCCACCGCCTGAGCAATCCGCTCGGTTCCTTTAGCAAAGGCATCCATTTCAAAAACACCCATAGGGCCGTTCCAGATAACAGTCCGAGCTGTCGAAATCTGAGTAGCAAACCTTTCCGCACTTGCCACCCCAATATCTAAGGCCATCTCACCGTCTTGAATTTCCGAGACATTCACCGTTCGATGAGCAGCATCTGCTTCAAAGGCTTGGGCAACGACTACATCGATCGGCAGTTCTAACTGAACTCCTTTTGCTTGTGCCTTTTCGATAAGCTGCTTAGCCAATTCCACTTTTTCTACTTCAAGAAGGGATTTACCGACCTTAAACCCTTGGGCTTTTAAGAAAGTATTTGCCATTCCACCCCCAATGATTAAGATGTCAACCTTATCGAGGAGATTTTCAATCACACCAATCTTATCGCTCACTTTGGCTCCGCCGATAATGGCCACAAAGGGGCGTTCCGGTCGTTCCAAAGCGTTGCCCATAAATTCAACTTCCTTTTGCATCAGTAAACCAGCTACAGCAGGAATATAGTGCGTAACCCCTTCAGTGGACGCATGAGCACGGTGAGCGGTTCCAAAGGCATCATTCACAAACAGCTCTGCCAACGACGCTAATTCTCGTGCAAAATCGGGGTTATTCTTCTCTTCTTCGGCATGGAAGCGGACATTTTCCAGCAGAAGAACCTCTCCATCCTGTAGCAAGCTAACCGCTTTCATGGCTGGATGTCCTATGCAATCCTCGGCGAGGGCCACATCTTGTCCTAGCAGCTCACTCAGATGCTTGGCGACGGGTGCTAGGGAGTAACTAGGATTCACTTGCCCTTTAGGTCGGCCCAGGTGAGACGCTAGAATGACTCGCGCTCCTTCTTTTACGAGATACTTGATCGTGGGCAGGGAGGCCCGTATTCGAGTATCATCTGTTATCAGACCTTGCTTATCTAGCGGAACATTGAAGTCTACCCGGACTAAGACTCGTTTTCCTCGTATCTCCACATCGTTAACACTTTTTTTGTTCACACGGAAAATCCCCTTTCACTTTGACACCAGGGTTCGGGATTAGATGAAAAATATACCTTAGTATACCGTAGAAATCAGCTTCTTACTCCCCCGAACATTAATTATTCCAATTAGCCCAACTTATACTAATTCTACACCAAGCTGTCTTTTCCTGCCCGAAAAAATTGTTCGTTGCTAGGATGTAGGAACCGAATTGAACCAGTTTTACAGAATACTAACGGTTCCTTCATAGATAACCCCGGTTAGTGCATCGACTGTAATCGTTTGACCTTCGAGAATTTTGCTCAAAGTATCTGGTAGCCCTATAATAGTTGGAATACCGTATTCTAAAGCTACAACGGCGGCATGGGAAGTTAGCCCGGGTTCCTCGACAACTAACGCACCGGCCTGGGCAATAAGCGGTACAAAACTGGCATCGGTTGCTCTAGCGACAAGAATATCACCATTATTAAATGTATCTTGCTCGGGTAACTGGATTTTCCGGGCGGTGCCTGTATAAAATTTTCTCCCTATGCCTGTTCCCTTCCCCAATATACTACCCACAACCTGAACCTTAATCATATTGGTTGTACCAACCTTACCTACTGGAACCCCTGCAGTAATCACGACAATATCCCCAGTTTGAATGTAGTCTTTGTTTAGTGCAGCAGTCACTGCTACTGACAATAATTGATCTGTTCCAGGGCTTTCCTGAACTACCATTGATTCAATCCCCCACTGTAAAGCGAGTTTTCGAGCAACCTCAGGAAAGGGAGTAGCCGCTACTATAAGAGCCTTGGGACGATATTTAGAAATCATCCGCGCAGTTATGCCGGATTGGGTGGGAGTTAAAATGGCCGTCGCGTTAAGGTCACGGGCGATGCTATAGCTAGCGTAGCTGATGGACTCCGCTACATTAAGATGAGGATGGCGAGTTGCCATAGTTTCTAAGAGCGTTGTTTCCGTGCGCTTGGCGATTTTATCCATCATGCGCACTGCCTCAACAGGAAATTGTCCGGCAGCTGTTTCGCCTGACAGCATAATGGCATCCGCTCCGTCCAATATGGCATTAGCCACATCACTAGCCTCCGCCCGCGTAGGCCGAGGTTGTCGAATCATGGAATCAAGCATTTGGGTGGCAACAATGACTGGCTTTCCTAGTAAATTGCATTTTCGAATTATTTCTTTCTGATAAACAGGGACTTCTTCAACCGGAACCTCAACTCCTAAGTCTCCGCGCGCAACCATCAATCCGTCGACAACTTCCAAAATAGAATCCAGATTCTTAATTCCCTCTTGGCTTTCTATTTTAGCAATGATTTGTACCGTTGCTCCCATTTCCTCAACAATTTGCCGCACCGCCAATATATCAGAAGCTTTACGAGTAAAGGAAGCCGCAATAAAATCTATTCCCTGGGTAACACCGAAACGCATATCTTCAATATCCTTTTCAGTCACACCGGGCAATTTAATCGAAATTCCAGGAACATTAACTCCCTTTTGCGATTTTAAGATACCACCATTACGCACCATCGTCTTAATCTCTTCTTGCTGTACCGACACAACTTCCAAATCCAGCTGTCCGTCGTCAATTAAAATATGCGTCCCCGGAACGACGTCTAGCCATAATTCTTTATAAGTTATTCCTACTCTTTCTGAAGAACCAAGAGCAGAGTTCGTATCCAAAATAAACTCTGCATCATTGGTAAGTGTGATTCCTAACTCCGGAACCATACCTGTCCGGATTTCTGGTCCTTTAGTATCAAGTAAGATCCCTAAATATTTCCCCACCTTCGCGGCTTCCTCTTTTAAAACAGACATTCGCGAACCATGTTCTTCATGGGTTCCATGGGAAAAATTCAATCGAGCAACATTCATCCCTGCCGTCAATAGCTGCTGGATTTTTTCTCTGGATTCGCTGGCTGGGCCAATCGTACAAATGATTTTTGTCCTTCTCATTTACAGTTACCTTCCTTATCCCATCCATAATATCCTGAGTTCTGGTTTCCACCTTAAATTCGGAGATTAGCGTTATAAAAACCTGAATATTATTAATCTACCATAACAATTATTTATTGAAGTTCATGTTCCACAAATGCCGCAAGCTTGTAGATACTGCATCTATCCCCTTTGATAAGGCAACCCTTACGTCCTCTTCAGTTCTCAATAGACCGCCTCCGAGAACTGGTATGCCCAAAGCTTCCTTCATTTCCTGAATTACAAAGTGAGGAACGGTCGCTGGTAAGATTTCAACCGCATTCGGTTTTACAGTGGATACCATCTTAATGCCTGTTTTAACCGACTCTGAATCCAATACAAACAAGCGCTGGATCACTACCATCCCTTCTTCTCTAGCAAATTTGACTAAGTTAGGTTTGGTCGTAACAAGACCACGCAGACCCATTCTCGCCAGTAGGTGTATCCCCGCTCTATCCTTACCCGCTCCTTCCAGCATATCGAGATGTACTAGTAAAACCTTATTATCAGCGTGAACCTTTTTCACAATGGAGGGTAGTACATTAATGTCTGCACCTAAAAGAAAGATAGTACCTATATTAGGATGGTGGATTGCTTCATTCAGATCCTCTACCCTGCGAATCGTTGCACCAATTTTCTTGTCTAACATAACGGTTTTCAAAAAATCCATTTTGCCATCCCCCTAGCGCCCGAATAAAAAGCCTCAATATTCGCTCTTATCAGCACTGTTATTATGCTATAAACCTTTCATGACAATCAGCTTGACTAAATCCAAAATGCGGTTGGAATAACCCCATTCATTATCATACCAAGTTAGCACTTTAACCATGTGCTCTCCCATCATCATCGTTGATAATCCATCGACGATGGAGCTGGCCGGGTTACCATTAAAGTCATGGGAAACGAGAGGTAATTCTGTATACTCCAGATATCCCTTTAATTTGCCCTCTGCCGCTTGGCGTAAGGTAGCGTTTATTTCTTCTTTGCTTGTTGACATGGTTAGATTAGCAACAAAATCAACCAAAGAAACATTCGGTGTAGGGACCCTGACAGCTAGTCCATTCATTTTGCCTACTAATTCTGGTATGACCAATGTAACTGCTTTGGCTGCACCCGTGGTCGTCGGAATCATGGATTGATAGGCCGCTCGAGATCTGCGCCAATCCGAATGCTCCAGGTCCAGAATACGTTGATCATTAGTGACTGAATGAGTCGTGGTCATCATCCCTTGCTCAATCCCAAAAGCATCCAATAAAACTTTGGCTACGGGAGCAAGACAGTTTGTTGTACAAGAAGCGTTAGAAATAATATGGTGCTTAAGCGGATCGTATTTATCATCGTTAACTCCCATGACAATAGTAATATCTTCGTTTTTAGCCGGAGCGGAAATGACGACTTTTTTGGCCCCAGCCGTTAGATGTTGAGCGGCGGCATCACGCTTCGTGAAACGTCCGGTTGACTCGATTACAATATCTACTCCCAGTTTACTCCAAGGCAAATCCAAAGGATTTCTCTCAGCTAAAATTTCAATACGTTTTCCATCGACAATCATCGTATTCGCATCAATTTCCACTGCATTAGGGAGAATTCCGTGAACCGAATCATACTTAAACAAATGAGCTAATAAATCCGGACTTCCTAAATCATTGATGGCCACCACTTCAAACGGAAGGGATTGCTTTAGGGCGGCTCGTAATGTAAGCCGACCAATTCTACCAAATCCATTAATTGCTACGCGTAAACTCATTTAAATAACCTCCTCTTAATTATCCCACTTTACTCACACGGGCACTACCTTGAATTAGGATAAAAAACACAACCTCTAATAAAGCACTTCCTATTGGAACCACCTATCAGAGGTTATCTCCCATACTCCTAACCCATTATCAAATTAATAATCCTATTATAATTACTTACTCGATTTACTCGATGTATCTCAACAGAAAAGCTAGTTTTTCATCAAAACTTTGATGAATTCCTTCATGTAAAAGGGTAAATCTAAAGGCTTTCTGCTGGATATAATATTTCCATCCACAACAACTGGTTCATCGATCCATATTCCGCCTGCATTGATCATATCATCTTTTATCCCTCGTGTGCTGGTTACCTGTTTGCCTTGTAAGATACCTGCAGAAACCAGCACCCAACCTGCATGACAGATATGACCGATCGGTCTACCCTGCTCATTCATGTATCTTACAATTTCTATGACTTCCGGAAATCTTCTTAACTTATCCGGTGCCCACCCTCCCGGAATAAGTAAAGCATTATATTCCTTGTAATTTATACCTATAAAAGAATACTCAGATGTTGCCGGGATACCGTATTTACCTATATACTTTTCATTTGCTTTTTCTCCGGCTAAGTGCGTAACTATATCTTCCTCCATCAACCTTAGAATTGGATACCAAAGTTCCAGGTCCTCAAAATTATGATCAATAAGACACAGCACCTTAATTTCTCTTTTCAAACGTTTCACTTCTTTCCTGATTAGGAGTGTAAGGCACCCACTGACTAGATTAGTGTTTTACCCCACCGATTTTGACACTTCTCTCACAATATCATAAACTTCTGTAGTTACTGGGACAAATCCTTTAATCGGCGAATTAGCCAAACTATCACGTCCTCGTGGAGTCGTGGCAAGTTCGGCAAAACCCTTCTGCAACCGAGCAATCGTTTCCTCATCAAAATGGGAATTAGCCGCTAAACAATCTTTCGGAATAGGCTCTGTCTCCGCTAAATAGATCAATTGCTCAATTGGCAAGTGATGTTTCTGCGCATCCTCAATCGCCTCTGAATAAGTTGCCCCTACTGCCACTTCAGATGCTAGCACGGACTCGATCACCCGATTATGACTGCCTAGAAAAACCGTCTCCTTCAGATCCCGATCAGGATTAATTCCCTCTCGACGCAACATCATTTGCGGATAAGCATATCCCGACGCTGATTTCTTATCGACAAAAGCCATTCGCTTCCCTTTGATATCGGAGAGTGATTTCACCCCAGAGCCCTTTTTAGTAATGATATAACCCTTATAGGTCGCACTCCCATTGACGACTGGGCTGACAAGGGGAATAATAGCGCCCCGGTTTGCAGCGTCGACATAGGCCAGCGGAGAAAACCAGGCAATATCCACAATACCCTCTAAAAGAATATCTGCAAGCGATGTGTAATCTGGCGTAATGATCACACGCGGAATATACCCCAAGTTTTCACAGAAACTTTCTATAGCTGGCAGATACATTTTTTTCATAGATTCTGGACTTAACGCCGGATTAATTCCGAAGATGAGTTCCTTCGGTTGCTTAAATAGCACAGCCTGCCGTTGCAAAACGTAAATATCCAAGTTAAGATTATCCGCTAATCCAGCAAGATGTTCATGGTTTTTGTCCTGTGTCCCCAAAAATTCAGAAATCCCCTCCAGCCCTTCGGACAAGGAATTAAACACTCCTGCTAAAACCTCAGTAGTTTGTGCTTGCTGGGTAAGAGAACTAAATAATTCATTATTTAACTCTGAAATCTCTTTAAAAGCATCCGTAATATGAAGCATACTTTGTTGTTCATGGCGGATACTTTCCTTAACCTCATTAATCTTTTTCGAGCTTTCCGTTGCTTCACCAGCAATCTTATGAATTCCCTCGGTAATACTGTTTGCGGTTCCTTGAATGTGCCGAGCAGATACCGTGCTATGGTCCGCTAATTTTCGAATCTCGTCGGCCACAATCGAAAAACTTTTCCCGGCCGAGCCTGCTCTAGCTGCTTCGATTGCCGCATTTAAGGCTAATAAATTCGTCTGTTTCGCAATATTAGTCATCTCTGTGACGAACTCCGAAATGCTTTCCGACAACTTTTTTAACACCATGACGGACTCTGCATAGTTTAAAACATCTTCACTAATTCGCTCCAACTGGAGATTGAGTTTATTCATCACCTTTTGGCCTTCATCTGCTTCGGTTTTTCGCGAGTACGCCAAATCAACCACAGTTTTTGAATTATCTTCTAACTGTCGTGCCAATCCCGCCAGTTCCTCAACCCCTGCAGATCCATTGAGTAACTCATCATGATTTTGCTTAATACTCTTAGCTAGATCTCTGGCTGCTGTCACATTTTCCTTAACGGTCCAGCTTACTTGATGGGCATTAAACCCGATCGTTTCTGCGATTGAAAGAATATCTATATTTTTCGTTAAATTATTTTCAGGAACTTTAAGAGTTTGATCTTCAGTGTCATCTTCTTTAGTCATGAATTTGCTAACATTGCTTTTCTTACCCCAATTGAAAATACTTAACACTCCTTTTCTCTCAAGGCTTGTTCAACTATATATACACGATATACACGCTTAATGCTTCAATGATCGTCTTGCTTTAACAAAATAATCAAGTCCAGAGATTATCGTCAACAACAAGGCAATATATAAAAATATCTGACCAACGGGAATATTCAAACTTCCAAATGGCCAATCTCGTAATAAAATCTCTGAAATTGCAATAATTTGTATGACCATTTTTGCTTTTCCCCATTTACTCGCACTTATAACAATGCCATCGGTTGCTAAAATGGCTCTCAACCCAGTCACAGCAAATTCTCGGCCCAAAATCACCCATGCAATCCACGCTGATACTTCGCCTAATTCAACGAGCGAAATCAAAGCGGCCGCAATCAAGAGTTTATCGGCCAAAGGGTCCATAAATTTGCCAAATACAGTAACTTGATGACGTTTTCTAGCTAAATATCCATCAAGACTATCCGTTATTGACGCTGCAATAAAAATAATAGCAGCGATAATGTTCTGATGAGGAAAAATGGGATACCCGTTTGGAAATTGTAAGAGCAAGAAAGCCATGAAAAAGGGCGTTAAAAGGATACGCGCTATGGTCAATCGATTGGGTAAATTCATTCAGCAACCTCTCCTATTCAGATAAATTTTCGATCTATAAAGGCTGACATATGCCTTATAAATTTAAAAATTTTAATAAAAAACAGGATCAGCTGAAATAAATCCGATTGACTGATCTGCCTTAGTAATTTAGTTTGGGCTCGATCCCCTTCAATAAACGTTTATAATTTGCGCGATGTCGTACGAAAATCAGCAGAGCACCCACAAAAACAAACACTTTGTAAGCGAAAGGGACCGGAGAAAAAACCGACATTAAAACAGCCGTTGCAGCCCCTAAGGTGGATGCAAGTGACACATAACGAGTTATTAGCGTGACAAGAACAAAAACAACAATAGCAACCAGGGATATCCATGGAACTAGAACCGTAATAACACCAAATCCCGTTGCGACACCCTTTCCTGTCGCCTTGAATCCAAAAAAAGGATTCCAATTATGTCCGATAATGGCCAATATCCCACCGCCTAAGCCCCCCCAAGGACCCCATAAATTTAAACAAAGTGCCGTTGCTAAGACACCCTTCAAGGTATCCCCCGCAAACACAGCCAAGCCATATTTAGCACCTAACAATCGAAAAGCATTCGTTGAGCCAATGTTGCCACTTCCCTGTAAACGAACATCCACGTGTCTGATACGTCCAGCTAAATAAGCAAACGGTATGGCTCCTAGGAAATAAGCAAAAAGTAATACCAAATACTTTAACATGCCCTTTAACCCTCCTCTTTTAAGCGCCAAGCTTCTTCATATCCTACCTCGTCTTGCGCGTAACTCTGGGATGAGAAGGAAACTTCCTCTAACTACCATAGGTTTGCTTCTTAGTTTATCAGTTTTCAGTGGAAAATCAATTCATCAACATCTAAATTGCTGATATTTTCTGAAAATTACCTCAGGTTCATCTTTGAGCACTTCTATATCTGACTCCAGAATCGGCGTCTTAACGTTTAGGAATAACATTATTAGTTTATAAGACGATACGCCTTGGCCAAAATGCGCACAGGATGCTCCGTAGGAATTCCCGTACCGTGCTGAATTTGCACTTTACACACACCACATTCCGTCGTCATTCCTTGGAAATCTCCGCGTCCTGCACCCACATTGATCGCTTCAAAGAGTGTACTCCCAATTTTCATCGCTTTGTCGTATTTTTCAGCTTTAAAGCCATAACTACCCGATAAGCCACAACAACCAGCATCAAGATTGCGGATTTTCACTCCAGGAATTAATCTCAAAATACGCAGCGCTGGTGTTCCGATTCCTTGTGCCTTTAAGTGGCAGGGGGAATGGTAACCGTAGGACGCCTTAACTTCCTGAAAGTCAAGAGGTAATTCCCCTTTTTCAGAGAGTTGCCACAGAAATTCGAATAAATCATACGACTGAGCTCCAATGAGCTGAGCCGATGTCGTCTGCAACTTTGGATAATCCTCTTTCAGCGTCAAACCGCAGCTCGTACAGGATGTAATAATCGGCATACCCGATTCCAGATAAGGTCGCATTAACTCCAAGTTATAAAGGCCGTTCTTATGTGCCTTCTCAAACTGACCGTTCGCCTCTAATGGTAAGCCACAGCAGTGAAAATCAGGTACTATAGTTCTATACCCAACATGCTCTAACACCTTGATCATGACCCGCCCTGTATCCGCTTCGTTATATCGCGTATAACAACCTGGAAAATAAACAACCTGTTTGCTAGCACTTGCTCCCATTTTTCCACCTTTGTCCACCTGCACCTCCAGAGGCTTTCCATAGGCTGGTAAAGGGCCACTCTTGCTGATTGACAGTGCTTTATCGAGCGCCAAGCGCACAAGTTTAATCTTCAAGACTTGGTTTGTCATAGTCGGCCATATGACCCCTAGTTTGCCAAGATATTCCGCCCGACCCAAAACATAACCTCTCAGGCGCAATTTCATACCCAACGTGTTTTTGTGTGGTGCTTTTCTAGCAGCTCTCCGGGCTTCAAGAATCATCTCCGTTATTTTGACACCGGATGGGCAAGTCACTTCACACGTCTTGCAATTAGAGCAATCATCCAAAGTTGTTTCACCTTGAATGATCTGACCTATACGAAAACGTTCCATATCCGGTCCTAACCCTTTCGGGCCAATAAAATGCGGGTTAACTTTGGCCACTGGACACTGAGCAGTACACACATTACATTTTTGACAAGCATCCAATCGCGCTGCCAATTCATCTCTTGAATCCACAGTCAAGGATCCTCCTTCCTTTCTAAAATGTTCTGTCCACTAAATTAATTCAGCTGCTGCGTAACCAGATGTAACCGAAACCCCTCCGCCACACCTTTGGGTCCAAGGATCCCAATGGGCAAGCATTCTTCCCACGACATGGACATTATCCCAAACCACTTGCCCACGTTCGGGATTAAGGGGACGCATAAATTCATCCGTTTCTACGCCGATCTGGGCAAACGGCTGAGGAGCAAAGAACTGGGGCTCACTCCACTCTTTCGGAACAAATAGGGGAAGATCAAAGACGCCTTCACGTATTGTTTTTCTTGCCATACCCACTTTGATTCCCCCACCTAAAAGCCCACCTGTCGCTAAGATAAACTTCTTGCCTTTCAAACGCAACGATTTACCCATACTGTGAACCATAATTTCTTGACACACCTTCGCCTGACTTTCGGACGTTGACTCTCCGTTTAAAGATATCGCACGAGCCCCGATCATCAATTCCCCTCCTAAATCGGTAAACATATGCTTTAGATATTCAGCGAAATAACGACCATGTGGGCTGGGCACAAATGAACTCATTTCCAATACCGGTAGAGAAAATTCATTCTTATAGGATTTTGTGCGTGAAGCATCAAAGTACTCCCTTACCAGACTGGGCAGAACCACGATAATCTTTCCTTGCGACCCGTCTGCTTCCCAATACTGTCTTTTAATCTCTTCAATTTCGTGGGTGAGAGCTCTCTGACCCTCTTCCGACCTCCAGATATTCGCATAATCAATGCTCGACACACTCTTACCCAGTCGGGTCCATTCCGCAAGAGCATCCACTTGCATCCTCTTCACACTCACCTGCCAGCCTGGAAATTCTCGAGCCATGTTAGCCACCACGATCTCCGGAAAGAAATCTTTCAATCCTTCGGGCACTAAAAGTACGAGTTCCCCTTGTTCCTGTCGATCCGGAAGAGCCATACTGCGCGGCATAAGGTCTCCTTGACGTACAGTTCCTAGAACCGTGAAAGCAAACTGTGGTGTGTCATTCACAACATACTCCGGACAGATCTCTTGGACGAAGCGTTTGCCCTGAGCTATCGCCTGTGAATCAAATAAGGTATAGGGGTGTTTCGGCAAATGACGCAAACGCTCGACATCTCCATAATCAAAAATCCCCGAGAAATAAAAGAGCGTTCCGACTCCTTCCGTGACTAAAAGCACCTTTTTGCCCCGTTGGGCGGCTCGAATTCCTGCTATCCAACCGGCTAAACCGCCCCCCACCACTACGGCATCCCACATCTCGTTCATCCCTCACTTTCTTCGGCCTTGAAATCCAGAACGTTCAAATACAAAGCTCGTGCTAATTCACTCTCACGAAGTTGCTCGCCCCAAAGAACTGGGGTTATCCCTCGCCAACGTTCGCCCAATAGGCTTTGATATTCTTTTACGGTTCTCTCCCAACCGCCGAACGCCTCCTGAATCATGGGGGTCGCTCGATAGGTACAATAAGCGCCTTGACACGTCCCCATTCCCAGCCGGGTCTGATGACGAAGATCGTCAAGCGAGTGGACCGCGAGATCTTGCAGGGCATGAAGAACTTCTGCTTGAGTGACCATTTCACATTCACATACAAATTGTCCCAACAGTGGTTGACGAGCTATAGCCTCAACGACGGATCCGGCTTGTTCGTTTAAACGTTCCATCATCTTGTCCGCAGCAATCGTTCCTAATAATTGACGTGCCTTATCCCAAACTTCTGTGGGGAGTTCATTTTGCAAGGGTTCTTCCGCGGTACGGCATACAGTATGCACCTCTAATTTAGCGGCAACCCAATCGGTAACTTTCTCTGCCATCAAACGATACGTCGTTAATTTACCACCCACGATACTAACGAGCCCGCGAACCCCGTCCATTTTTTCATGATCTATGAGTACAAAATTTCGGCTAATCCCTCGCCCTTCATGGTCTGAGGCGTCTACACTTTCATACAAAGGGCGAATGCCGGCGAACGCCCGAACAATACGGTGTTGTTCAATCTCTTCCACTAAGTTTTGGCCCATTTCGATCAAATGCGCTACATCTTGTTCATCAACCTTATGATCATCCGGCGATTCTACCTTATGTGAAGTCGTCCCAAAAATAGTCACGGTTTCATGCGGTACAAAAATCTCACCATCGCCCGGTGTCCGCAAACGGTTAATCACTCGATTAAACAACCGCTTGTTGAACACAAGTAGAGAACCTTTGTTTTTTAGAATGTGCACGTCAAAGCCAGACATTGCCGCAATCTCAGAAGACCAAGGCCCCGCGGCATTCACCACAATTTTGCTACGGACCAGTAGCGTTTCACCGGTGATGAAATCTTCCGCATAGACTCCCTTAACTTGCCTATTTTCTAACCAGAGCGACTTAACCTTACAGTACGTTCGATAATTTCCTCCATATTTTTCTGCGGATTTCACGTTCGCCCATAGCAGTTTAAAACCATCCACAGTAGCATCTGGCACTTCGAAAACCCGTGTCGCCTGTCGTGTCAACAACGGTTCGAGCCGAAACGCCTCTTCAAGAGGAATCTCCTTAACGGTTATTCCCGTTTGTGCGCACCCCTTGAGCCACAACTGCAAATAGTTTGGATCATCCCCCTTTAAATATATAAACCAACCCGAAGTATCTTTAATGCAATGTGCTGCAATATGTTTCAAAATCCTATTTTCCTCGATACACTCTTGCGCTGCTTTATCATCTTTGACCGCGTAACGCCCGCCACTGTGCAATAGGCCGTGGAAGCGTGAACTTGTCCCATGGGCCAAATCTCCTTGTTCTAACAAGAGGGCTGGTATTCCACGCAGACTAAGATCTCGCAATATGCCAACCCCTGTCGCTCCCCCTCCAATTACTACAACGTGGGTATCAATCTCACGCATCTGTATTACCTCCTTGCCCGAAATTAGGAACCACCAAAGAAACCGTTGTTTCGCAATGGCCTCTTTGGTGGCTTCACTTATTCTCCGAGCCGCCTTATATGATTTTTCCCCGTCCATCAATAGCCTACTAAGTCATATTCCAGAGAGATTGCCGACTCACGGACACCCCATCAAATCCGTTCGCTAGAGCCAACTCTATATCTTTTTCCGTACGCATTAGTCCTCCCCCAAGAAGCGGACGATCCGTAACTCTTTTGAACTCACTAATCACATTTTCAGGGACGACCGCTGGAAGAATTTCAATAGCATCTGGTGAATTTTTTTCCATTTGCCTCAAACCCGTAGCCAGCGATTCAGAGTCAAGTAAAAACAACCTTTGAATAGTTAAAAGACCATTGTCCTTCGCATAATTTAATAATCGAGACTTTACAGAGACAATCCCATGCAAACCAAACTTTTTCAGAAAACGAATTCCTTCAGCATCTCTTCCTATTCCTTCCAGTAAATCCACATGCATAAATACTAACTTCTCCGGATGTTTCGCGCGAACCCGCTGAATTTCCGGCAGTTCGTTGATACTCCCACCTAAAACGATAACAATTGAAGCACGACTCAAGGGCAACAAACGCGAAATATCACTAATGTGTTTGACTGCTGGAAGAATTCGGCCATGTGCTAGGCCTTGCCTAATATTCATCTTGCCTTCCCTTCATTCCCTAGTGTAACCGAAGACCTACCTTTGATTACACCGATCAGTAAATGATCACTTTAGCATTTCACGGTATTGGTCTTGAGATGTAATTTATCGATCTTTCTGCGAATTATTATAACACCCCTGAAGATCTTGGCAATTATAAGGGTACCCAATTTTCTGACGTATTATCGTGTTACCCAAGGCCCTTCTCGATGAAAGCTTACTTCCTACTTAGTCTTCTTCCCAGTCTTTGGACCGCTCGACCGCTTTCAACCATCCCTTATAAAGTTTCGCTCTGTTCTCTTCTTCCATCTCTGGCTCAAAACGCCGATCGAGCAACCAACGACTTGCTAATTCTTCTTTACTCTTCCAAAAGCCAACCGCTAAACCTGCGAGGTAGGCAGCTCCTAGGGCGGTCGTCTCAATGATTTCAGGCCTGTCAACCCGAGTTCCTAGAATATCTGCTTGGAACTGCATCAGCAAATTATTGGCTACAGCACCTCCGTCAACTCTCAACGACTTTAAGGAAATTCCAGAATCGGCCTCCATGGAACCTAAAACATCTTTGGTTTGATAAGCTAGGGAATCCAGAGCCGCACGAATAATATGGGATTTTGTTGTTCCCCGAGTCAGGCCAAAAATGCCTCCCCTAGCGCGCATATCCCAATAAGGAGCACCCAAGCCAACAAAAGCTGGAACAAAATAAACTCCATCCGTATCTTTGACCTTTTTAGCAAAATACTCGGAATCTGGTGCAACATCAATCATTTTTAGACCGTCGCGCAACCACTGAATCGCTGCACCCGCAATAAAGATACTGCCTTCTAAGGCGTATTCCACCTTGCCATCAATCCCCCACGCAATGGTGGTCACCAATCCATGTCTCGAGGTGTGTATTTTGCTACCCGTATTCATGAGCATAAAGCAACCTGTTCCATAGGTATTTTTAGCATCCCCTGGCTCATAGCACGCTTGACCAAACAAAGCTGCTTGCTGATCACCAGCCACACCTGCGATAGGAATCTCATAACCCAAGAATACCCCTGCATCTGTGTTACCATAGACTTCGCTAGAATTGTGTACCTCGGGCAACATTCCTTGTGGTACGTCAAGCATTTTCAACAATTCTTTATCCCAATGCAATTCGCGAATGTTAAACATCATGGTTCGGGAGGCATTCGAATAATCCGTAACATGTACTTTTCCGCCGGTGAGTTTCCATATTAACCAGGTATCCGTCGTTCCAAACAGTAACTCACCCTTTTCAGCTTTGGCACGAGCTCCTTCAACATTATCTAAAATCCACTTTACCTTCGTTCCAGAAAAATAGGCGTCAACTACGAGACCTGTTTTTTCTCGAACCATATCTTCATAACCCTTAGCCTTTAAATCGTCGCAAATGGCTGTTGTTCTGCGACACTGCCACACAATTGCGTTATACACAGGTTTACCTGTATTTTTATCCCAGACCACCGTCGTCTCACGCTGATTAGTAATCCCAATGGATGCGATCTCATCGACTTTAATGCCTGTTTTCGCAATGAGCTCTGCAATGACTCCATATTGTGTGCTCCAAATTTCCTCAGCATCATGCTCGACCCAGCCTGCCTTAGGGTAAATTTGAGTGAACTCTTTTTGCGTAACTCCCACAATCTTACTTTCCTGGTCAAAAAGGATTGCACGGCAACTGGTAGTACCTTGATCAAGGGCCATAACGTACTTTTTCATAAAATTACTCCACCTTTTCCTTTATTTTTAGGTTCAAACATTGACTATCCCATATAGACAATCTTGTACAGGAAAGCTCCTAAAACGCCGCCAATTATTGGACCTAGGACAGGCACCCAAGAG
Organism: Desulfosporosinus sp.; assembly: GCA_003512645.1. GTDB lineage: Bacteria > Bacillota > Desulfitobacteriia > Desulfitobacteriales > Desulfitobacteriaceae > Desulfosporosinus. Next base: position 4,767 of record DOPS01000069.1, on the reverse strand, counting down.
TATGCCCAATCTGACGATCCTTTCCCCGGAATAGGTAACAAAAAGTGGGCAATTCTAGGTCCTAAATCACGTGCTGGATTGATTGCATAACCCGTAGGTCCCCCGAAGGATACACCAAGTCCCCACACCAAGAAACCCCATAAAAGAGGATTGAGGCCACTAGTCACTGCAGCTTTCGAAATTCCAATAGAAAGTCCTACAAAGACCAAGACAAATGTACCTATGATTTCAGTCAACACGTTAGCAGGATAACTTCGAACTTCTGGTCCCGTACTAAAGACAGCCAATTTTAATCCTGGATCCGACGTTTCCGCCCATTGCTTCAGATAGGTAAAGTAAACTAGCACTGCGCCAATGAATGCTCCCAAGAGCTGGCCCGCAATATATGTTGGAACCTCTGCCCAAGCAAACAGCCCAATTGACGCTAACCCAATCGTTACGGCTGGGTTTAAGTGTGCTCCACTTATTGGACCCGTGGCATAAACTGCCAAGAGAACTCCAACTGCCCAGCCTAAAGTAATCATAAAGAAGCCCCCGTTATTCCCCTTAGTCTTGCTTAATACAACGTTTGCTACTACCCCAGTACCAAATAAAAGTATAATCATGGTACCTATCATTTCAGCTAAGAATTTCGCTGTCATCTAAAGACTCCTCCTAAATTTTATTTATTACACATATTTACAACTGTTCAAGTTCAATTTATGTCCCAATTCTCATGTTAAATATTAACTCCCCGCGCCTCCTTTCTTTACAGAGCTTAATCTTCCAACATAATTGGCCTCACCTCCCTTCTCACGTCCGGCATTCCCTAGTCCAATATCCATAACGAAAAATGGTCTAACCGGTTATTATTATCAGAATTTTCAAACTCATTTGGCGACAATAAAAGCCGAAGTATGCTAGTAATTCGTCATTTCGAATTACTAGCATAACTTCGGCTTCTCTAATACTCTAGCCTTTAATATATAATTATTTAAAGTTATCTCAGGGTCAATAAGATTAATGCATGTCTCTGATATCAGTATATTCTTTCTTTTCCACTATTTCAATACCCTTACACAATTAATTTTAGCTATTTCTCCTTCTTTATTTACCCAAACTTGGAAGGATAGCCCTTCTGAGCTCAATCCCTTTGATTCACTTTCAAGACACCCAATTCTATAAGTGGTCCTTCTCGCCATCACGGCACCTTGCCATCCATGGTCGTCGTCACCCCAGCTACGTTCCAAGCCCCAGCGACTTCCGAGAGAAGTCGCGAAACACGGAGCGAAGCCTTTACGAGAGTGGCTCGCCAAACTTGGCTCAAGCGCTTCCCACCCAAAGCGGGGCTGAGCACAGGGACGTGCGAAGCCGCCAACCGAGGCATGGTCCCCTCCCGCCATCCATGGCTCCAGCGACACTAGTCCATCCATGGACGTCGGGAACCCCGCCCGCTATCATCAAGCGCTTTAGCCTTAGTTTGGCCCACGACCGTAACGGCTGACCGAGTGTTTCGCGACTTCTCCGTCCCTCCCTAATATCGTTTCCTAACCGACGTCGCCGAAATTCCCAGTTCATCGCGGTACTTGGCGACAGTACGCCTAGAAATCTCCATATTTCTGGCCTTGAGAAGGTCAGCCAGCTTCTGATCCGAATAAGGACTTTTGGGATTTTCTGAAGAGATGATATCGCGCAAAGCAAGTTTGATCCCCAATCGGGGTACGGTGATGTCATTAACCAGGATAATAAATTCTCCTTCGATCTCTTCAATCACTACATCCGGGACGACATAGCGCACATCTCCTAGGCCCGAAAAACTGAGAGACAGATAAGCTGACCAAAATAGGTTATTGGACGGACGGAACGAGGCAAAAGGCTAACCGTCCTAGTCGCTAAAACGCCGGTGAACTTCAAATATCGGTTGTGTGCATGATGATTTTAGCCAAGGAGTGACTAAAACCGCATCCTCTCGACATCTTCCCGGAAATGAGCCATAATGTGCTGATAGACTGAACATGTGAGAGGATGTTTGAACTATGGTTAATAGCAAAGCTGTAATAAAGCATAATAAAGGACTCCACACTAGGGTCGCGGCGATGGTTGTTCAGAAATCTCAAGAGCTTCAAGAAAAATATAAGGTTTCATTATATTTCCACTACCAGAACCGAGAGAAGGTGTTAGCTAATAGTCTGATACCCCTTGTTTCATTGAGAATAAAAGCGGGCGACGAGTTGTGGGTATCAAGTAGCGGAGAAATGGCCGAAACAGCTATAGCAGAGATGGTAGAATTCCTGGAAAGCGACTTTTTAATTAGTGATGTTGATACCATCAACAAAGTGGATAATGTGCTGCAGAATAACTCTTTTACGGCTGAACATGTATTTAACAGCATGGCTAACGGATTACTAGTGATTGATGAAAATGATATAATCACTGTTTTTAATCCGGCGGCGGAAAAAATAATAGGTATTGCAGCTGCTGACGTTGTCGGAAAGAATGTTTATGAGAGCATTCCGGACACCAGGCTTCCATTAGTGAATAAAACCATGGTACCCGAATTGGGTTGCCGTCAGGTAATTAGTAACTCAGTTATCATAACGAATCGTACACCTATCATTGTCGAGGGACAATCCAAAGGCGCAGTTGCGATTTTTGAGGATATATCCTCTTTAGAAAACATTACGCATGAATTGCGCGAAGTAAAAGAGTTAAAGGAAAGGTTACATCTGATATTAGAGTCTGTACAAGACGGAATTTGCGTTGTTGATAAACTAGGATATATTACGTATGTTAATCCGGCTTATCTCAGGATTACGCAAATACCTATCGAAAAACTGGTAGGGCAAAATATAGCCCGGCTTGCGCCGAGAGGGTCAAGGTCCAAAGCCTTGGTCACGGGTAAACCTGTATTGGGCAATATCTGCTGTAAACCAAACGGACAAACAATCGTTTCTAACGTAAATCCTATTATCGTTGACGGTGAATTAGCTGGAGTTGTTTCGGTAATAAAAAAAATTTCCGAAGTTCAGGCTGTGATGGATAAACTCAATGAAGTCACCGCCCGGGCAGAATACCTAGAACAAGAGCTGAGGAGGACTAGAAAACCTGTCAAAGCTTTTGATAAATTTATTGGTAGGAGCGGGAAGGTTTTGGACGCTCTGGCTGTAGCCGCCAAGGCTGCAGAAGGTCATGCCACTGTTTTAATTCGTGGCGAAAGTGGGACAGGCAAAGAACTGGTTGCTGAGGGGATCCATTTTGCGAGCAGGCGCGTGAATGGACCTTTCATCCGTGTAAACTGCGCAGCTATACCTGTATCTTTGCTGGAAAGTGAACTCTTCGGGCATGAGAAAGGAGCTTTCACCGGCGCTCTCAGGAGAAAACTGGGGAATTTTGAACTGGCTGACAAAGGAACAATTTTCCTTGATGAAATTGGGGATATGGAAAAAAATATGCAGGCTAAAATTCTAAGAGTTCTTCAGAAAAAGGAGTTTCAGCGGGTTGGTGGCGAGGAGATGATTTCTGTTGACGTGAAAATCATTGCTGCAACTCACCGGGATCTGGAGAAAATGGTCTTAGACGGGGGATTCCGCGAAGATTTGTACTATCGGTTAAATATCATTCCTATTATTTTACCCCCTTTGCGTGAACGTAAGGAAGATATCCCTTTATTGGTTGAGTACTTTTTCAACAAGATGTGCAGCGAGTTAGGCAAGAAAGTAAAAGGCCTAAGACAGGATGCTTTGGAAGTGCTCATGAGGTATCGGTGGCCAGGTAATGTCCGGGAACTGGAAAACATTATGGAGCGCGTTATTACGTTAACTGAGGAACCATATATTGGAGTAGATGCTCTGCCCACCTATCTACGTGAAGAATTAATTGGCGGAACTGATTTTTCCGCGCTGTTTACTGCTGATGAAACGATTTTGCCCTGGGATGCGTATGAGAAAACGATTATAAATATGGCACTGAAAAAGTACGGTAGTTTTAACAAGGCAGCGAAGGTTCTTGGGCTTACACATAAAACTGTTGCCGCTAAAGCACGAAAGTATAATCTCGAAAAATCGGTTACTTGGGAAAAAAAGATGATTATTGGTAAAAAGTATCAGGCACAAGAGCTATTCTGATACTTTTTACCAAGCAACTAAATATGACTCCCTCTCTCAACCCAGTAAAACATACCTTTTTTCGGTTTGGCATGATTCTTGCTATTGAGTATGTCAAGTCGAAAGGAGGGAATAGGCAGGTATACCGACGATAAAAAGTTTATGGGAGAGAGGTGGACGAAAAAGAAAGAAGATGCTGTATAGGCGAACATACTCTAAGGGTCATAGAGAGCTAATGGCAAAAACTAAAAATAAGTGGAATACATGACAGAAATATTAGGAACAGCGATTGTGATCTGCAGGCGTGATTGAAACAGATTCAGAATCGATTAAAGGAATGGGGGAAGAATGTAATGAAAAAGGTGATTAACAATCCTGATCAAGTTGTAGAGGAAATGCTTGAGGGTGTCGTTCTGGCTCATCCGCAATATGTAAAACGGGTAAAAGGCTTCAGTGTTTTGACACGGGCAAACAGCCCTTCTCCTAAAGTCGCTCTGGTAAGCGGTGGCGGCAGTGGCCATGAACCTTCGCACGGCGGTTTTGTCGGCCGCGGTATGCTCGACGGAGCAGTAGCCGGTGCGGTGTTTACTTCTCCTACTCCCGATCAGATACTTGAGGCTGTAAAAGCTGTAGACGGGGGCAAAGGTGTTCTATTGGTAATCAACCTTGGTTCCCGGAAAAAATT
>DOPS01000136.1:8963-35988 GCA_003512645.1 Desulfosporosinus sp. | reverse complement strand
ATTCTATAGGTTATAGCTTTTAAAATGATTGACACATAGGGTTGCAGTTCTTTACCCAAAAAAAGCATTGGGGCATATAACACAACGCATAAAATAGCACTGCCCCAGAAAACAACAGGATTAATACGAGCATATATACCTTTAGATTTAGGTATTTTTTCCAGTTTCTCTTGTGACAAGTTATTCACCCTTTCTTATGATTTAATCTGAGAATCGGGTTTAAAAAGATAAGTCAGCTGATAAATTCCACGTGTCTATTCATAGTATGTGTTACGAAAGAAAAATCCTTGGTTATTACCTTCTTGGTATTTTCAGGTCCGTGAAAAACAATCCTATGCTGATGCCCGCTAAGAACCTTAGGTTATCGGCCTTAATATAGCTATTTTTCACCTCACTAGACTTCAATAAAGTTTAAAATGATTTGTCAAGTAAGAATTACAAAGATATATCATGAAAAATGCATAATAATACCGTTAATCCTTTACTTTTATTCCTCCTTTGATTCAAATATTTCATTGCCCTGAAATGACCATCAAAACCTCCTTTTTATAAAAGGATTAACTTCTTTCCCACAACTTTATTGCAAGTTCTTTGCCAATTATCACACAAATTAGTATATTATCTCAGAAAGTTTAATAGCAGTGGATTATGTACGTATTTTCAAGGACTTATGCTAAGCTTTCAGGTCTCATTTATCAAACCCCGGAAAAGCATCAACTCAGAGTAATTTAAAGATTTTAACTTTTCAACCATAAATAAATAAGTCTTGATAACTCATTTAAGTCACCAAGACTTATTTTCGAAGTATTGCTGTAAGTCAGGAAGTCTTAAACTTAAATGCCAATTTGGTCTCAACGGCATTTTCTCAAATCAAATAGGCTGCAAATGATTGCCCTGCTTTCGACTTAAACCCTTTAACTAAGTTTACTATCCTCAAGAGGAATATCGACGTTGTACAATAAGAAGTCGCCCCGACAGACCAACAGCGCTGACCGCCAATCCCAAAATTAAACCAATCCAGTAACCCACTGCTCCTAATGAAGTATAGCTAGCCATGTAATACCCTGCCGGTAATCCGATAATCCAATAGGAGATGAACGCCGTTATAAACGTCACGTTAACATCTTTATAGCCACGTAAAGCCCCCTGAATCGGGGCGGCAATCGCATCCGATAATTGAAAGAACAAGGCATAAATGAGAAACTGTTGGGCCATTTGAATGACTTCAGTTTCCCGGGAATACAAATTGGCTACTTGCTCGCTAAAGATTAATAGAATAATTGCACAAAGTCCGGCCATTGCTAAGGACATCCCCATGCCTAAAAAGCTGTATTGTCGAGCATCCTTGTGTCTTCCCGCACCTACTTCAAAACCGACTAAAATAGTTAAAGAAGTAGAAATGCTAAAGGGTACCATATAGAGCAATGAAGCAAAATTCATAGCTGCCTGATGAGCTGCAATGGTTACAGTATTATAATTACTCATCAGTAAAGCAACCACTGCAAATATACTGACCTCCACAAAGATAGCAAACCCGATAGGTAAACCTATCTTTAACTGTTCACTCCATTCCTTAAGGGATACGCCAAATAAACGATCAAACACTCCATAAGTTGCGAAGGATTCCATCCGCAAAATGATGGTCAAGGCAATAAGAAGTAGACACCAGTAAGTAATCGCAGAGGCAACGCCTGCTCCAACTCCGCCTAAAGCTGGGACACCAAGTTTTCCGAAAATCAGAATAAAATTCAAAGCAATATTTATTGGCAATGAAAGTATGGCAATCATCATCGTGACACGAGTCTTCCCTAAGGCATCGATAAAGGAACGTAGAACCTGGTATATAAACAGTGCTGGAATTCCACAGGCTAGAGCTAACAAGTAATAACGCGAAATACGACGCACTGTATCTTCTAAACCCATCAAAGATAGCACAGAGTCTAAGCAAAGTGCTCCCCCAATAATCACTAAAACTGAAATTGCCATGGCCAAATAGATTCCCTGGACGACCTTGGCCGCAATCTTTTCACTGCGTTTAGCACCGATCAGCTGAGCTACGATGGGAGTCACCGCCACTAAAATTCCACCCAATCCGGCACCGATGGGTACCCATAAACTTGAACCAATTGCTACCCCGGCTAAGTCTGCTGTACTCGCTTGTCCGGACATCACGGTATCAAAAAAATTCATCGAGAACATTGTTACCTGGGCAACTAAGACAGGCCATAAAATCACAAATAATTGTCTCATCTTTTGCAGTAAGGTAAATGTCTGTTTCATCCTTAAATACTCATTCTTTCTCAAATTCAAATTTTAATTTAGCTTCGATTTGATCCTCCCAAGTTAGATAAGCCGCGAAAGATTTACCCGATTTAGATTTAAACCCTTTAATAAGGGGAGTTTTCCCTTTCTTCAACAGGCTTTTAACTTGGTTCGGGGTAAGCACCTTACCACAGATCGGGGTCTTCCAGAGCACAAAACGGCATCCTGCTCGCCAATTCGCGCACCCGAACCCCTTTTGCCCTTCGATCACGTCCCCACCACATTTTGGACACTTGCCAAACCCTTCGGTCTGGAGTTCACTTTTCTCTCTTTTTTCTTTGCCAGATTCCTCTAACTTATTAAGCTTAGCCTTCTCTTCCGTTGATCCAGGGTGATTCTGAGCTTTAGTAGGCTTCTTGCGGGGAGCTTTTGCCCCTTCCCCTTTTCCTTTCCCTGTCCCTCCTGTCCTAGAAGTCGTCTGACCATCTGCTGTTGGGGCAAGGGCTAGAGGGGTTTTCCCATGGGAATGTTCAAAAGAGCGCAGTTCCTGGATAATTCGACCTATCGCTTCTTCAACATCCGTCATATACTGTTGGATGCTCAATTCTCCCTTTTCCACTTTAGAAAGATTGAATTCCATTTGTCCTGTCATCTCGGCACTGATCAGAAGCTGGGCCTGAGGAAGTCGTTCCTTGATCAGACGAATCAGCTCGATCCCTTTTTGGGTCGGCTTTAAGGCCTTCTGTTCTTGAAGGATATATCCCCTATCGATGAGGTTTTCCATAATCGCTGGTCGGGTTGCGACAGTGCCCAAGCCTTTACCTTTCAATTGCTGACGGAGCACCTCATCATCAATCTGCTTGCCTGCGCCTTCCATGGCCTTGAGCAGGTCTCCCTGGGTAAAGCGTTTCGGCGGTTTAGTACTTTTTTCTTCGCTAAACACACGTTTCGTGCGCACCTCTTCCCCTTTGCTCAAGGGTGGTAGGGAGGCGTTTTCGTCATCTGCCTGTTCACTGTCGTTTTTCTTCTTGGTTTTACGAGTATTTGCCTCGTCTAATTCATCGGGTCCATAAACTTTTTTCCAGCCGGGACTCAGCAGTACTTTGCCTTTGGTACGAAACTGCTCCCCCTCGACCAATGTCACCACCTCTGTTTGGTGATATTTAGCAGGCGGAAACCAGACAGCCAAAAATTGGCGAGCGATTAAGTCATACAGGTTCTGTTCTTCACGACTAAGTCTCTCGAGGGCAACCTTCTCTGTCGTCGGAATGATGGCATGATGGGCTGTGATCGTATTAATAACGCGTTTCCCCTTAGGTACACCCAAAAGACTGGCCTCGTCCACCCAATTCGTGTAGGGTTCTTGGCGTATCGCTTGCAGGTGTTCCGGTAACTTGGGTATAAGGTCCTCAGAAAGATAGGCGCAGTCGGTTCGAGGATAGGTTATAGCCTTTTTCTCATACAGGGATTGTGCCAATTGGAGAACTTTTTCCACACTAAAGCCAAATTTCTTTGAGGCAGCAATCGTTAAGGAGGTCAAATCAAAGAGTAGCGGTGCCGGTTCCTGGACATCCTTCTGTTCCATTTTTGATAGTTTCCCTGTTTTACCTTGAGTTTTGGCTACAATGCTCTCGGCTATTTGGGGATCAGTAAGACGTTTCGACTCCTCACGTGGATCGAACCACTTGCCAAGGTACTCCCCTTGGGAGGTCACAAACTCTGCTCGGACTTCAAAGAAGGGCTGAGCTACAAAGCGTTCAATCTCCCATTCTCTTTCAACGATTAAGGCCAGAGTCGGGGTCTGCACTCTGCCTATGGAAATGACATTGGGTTTTTTGCGTACAGCATCAAAGCTGCCAAACAAGGCGGTAAACCCTTCGGTCAGATTCATGCCAAAATCCCAATCTGCAAAGGCTCGACCATTCCCAGCAGCTGCTAAGCCAGCCACAGCTTCTGCAGGACGGAGACTCTTTAAACCCTCTCGAATCGCCGCAGTCGTCAGCGAGGAAATCCAGAGTCTTGATAATGGCTTACTGCACTTCGAGGCATCCCATACTTCTTGAAAGAGCAACTGCCCTTCCCGGTCCGCGTCAGTTCCACAAATAACCTCTCCGATATCTGAAGACTTTAACCACTGCTGGATGACTTGGTATTGTTTAGCCGCCCCCGCTTTGACCACCCGACGAAAGGTCTGCAGACTCGGTAAGACCGGCAGACGATTTAGACTCCAGCGTTTCCCTACCCGCTCTAAATCCATATATGCTTCCGGACGCTCTAGCTCCAAAAGGTGGCCATAGCACCAGGTAATTACATACTGTTCATTTTCTAAATACCCGTCGCCTCGACCTCTAACTCCTAAGGCCGTTGCATATTCACGGGCTTGCGACGGTTTTTCCGCGACAATAAGTGTTTTTCCCATGCCTTAGCCTCTCTTTATCTAAAATATTAACCCAACTAAGATGAATCTAATCATAACGAATCTACTAAGAACTATAACACCAATTATATAGGAATAGACAGCTGCTTGACTGCTTGATTAACATTTTTTCTAGAGATGAACCAAAAATATTTGAGATAAAAATTTAATGATGTGTGAAAAGACTAAAAGAGCCTCCACAACCGTGAGACTCTTTCTGGTAAAGTATGCTTTTTCTGTGACTTACAGCTTTCTATAGCTTATCAGACCATGGTATAAACATTTCAATCCACGCCCCCATATGGGGAGCGCCTCAGGTAACGGTCATCAAGGAGTTGTTGTAGATTCTCAAATTGAATCTGAATCCTTTCCCCACCTCCCGCTGCATAGGGGTGCTAATTGATACGATGCCAGAGAGTATAGGGAGATAGATATATGATTTGACTTATTTCTGACGCGGGCTGCGTTTCAGGAAATCGGTGGCCATCTCATCGAGAGAGCACCAGCGAACGCCTTCATGCTTATTGATGTGTTCAATCAGCCGTTCATGTGCCAAAATGCATTGGGGACGGCCGCTGACATCAGGATGGATGGTCATTGGGAACACAGCGTAGTCATTTTCGCGATAACAGTAGTCAAACTGATCCTGCCACATGCCGAAAATATCCCGGGGATTTGCAAAGCCAAAGCTATTGGGGCTCTTTTTAATAAACATCATGGGGGGTAGATCGTCAAGATACCAGTTGGCTGGAATCTCCACCAAATCTATCTCATGGCCTCTAACCAAAGGTTTCATCCAATCCTTTGCTTCACCAGAATAATTGATTTTCGTCCATGAGTCGCCTACGCGCACATAATAGGGATGAAAATCATCATGCATCAGACTGTGATCATATTTAATTCCATATTTCATTAGCAACTCATTGGTAACATTGGAAAATTCCCACCAGGGAGCTACATATCCGGTAGGGTTTTTGCCGGTCAGTTTTTGATAGAGTTCAAGACTGTAAACCAAGACATCTTCTTCCTGCTTGGGAGTCATTGCGAGAGGGTTCTCATGGGAATAGCCATGGAGCCCAACTTCATGTCCGGCATCCACGATCATTTTCATTTGTTCCGGGAATGTCTCGATGGAATGGCCGGGGGCAAAAAAAGTCGCAGTTATATTATACTTTTGGAATAGTTTCAATATACGGGGAACACCTACTTCGCCTGCAAAAAGACCTCTGGAAATATCGTCCGGGGAATCCTCACCGGAGTAAGAGCCGAGCCACCCTGCTACTGCGTCAATATCAACTCCATAACCAACTAATATTTCCTTCTGAGCCATTTTATACATCCTCCTTTTTGATTTTTGCTGGCGTTTCCTACCACCAAGTACGTAAATAGGGACTCCAGTCAATAATATCTTTCTCATCATAAGCATTACCCGGGGGTTGATTGCAGCCGTTAATTTCGACGCATTGACCGGCAGCGATGTTATCCGTACATCGACAGCATCGTAAATAGCGTTCAGAATTTCCGGTACCGCCGGGTTTAAGGCCATATCTCCGAAATTCCAAGTAAAGGCGTAACTACTTTTATTTTTTTCACAAACACTTGTGCGGATTGAGCAAGCCCACCTAAATATTAGGTGGGCTCTTGGCACTAATATCCTTTTAGGTGGATATGTCTTCCAAAGAAGTCCCCGGTTTGATTTTGCGAGCCGCTAGGATCATGAGGCCTGACAGCAACAATGGCACCACTCCCGATGCAACCGCTCCTAGAATAACGTTATTACTCGTGGCTCCGACGATCACTGAAAATATCGCTGAACCAATTATTGCTCCTAATGGACCCATGGAGTTAACGAAAGCAGAGGCTGTTCCACGTATACGAGTTGGAAACGACTCCGCAATATAAGAAAAGAAAGCGGAATATGACCCTATCAGAAAGAACAATCCTAAAGAATAGGTGATCGTAACTGCTACGATACTTTGGGCCCATAGTACCATAAATCCGTAGCTTACTCCTGCAAGTAGCCAAGATACAGCACATGTTCCGCGGCGCCCCACACGGTCGCCTATCCAACCTAAAACAATATAACCAACATAAGATAATGCGTTAGAGAATACCAGCATAAAGAGGGAGTTAGTAAAAGTAATTCCTTTACCTTGTACCAAAATTGTCGTGCCTAATACCAGAAATGTCTGGCACGCGAACCAGTTGAGTAAAAACGCCAAGGATACGGAAATGGTTTGCCGTCTGATATCAGATGCAAAAAGTTGACCGAAAGTAAACTTCTGTATCTTGTCAACAGCAACCCCATATTTTTCACCGAATTCCTTTGCCTCGGCATGCCGTTCGGCTTTAATGAGCTTTCGTGCATGTTGCATGGCTTCGAAACGCGGAGATTCCTTAAGTTTGAATGATAGTATTACGATTATGACTGCCGGAAAAACTGCAATCGCAAATACGCCGCGCCATCCGACTGCATTTAGAGTTAATGCTGTCATTAACGAAGCAAACAATACGCCTATCGGCCAACCACCTTGCACAAACGAATATAAGAATCCCCGTTCCTTTTCATTATATATCTCTGAAAGATAAGTAGTGTTGACCGCTTGTTCAGCATAACCCATCCCTGAGAGACTGCGCACCAGTACTAAGTAAATCGGACTGAAAGTAAGAGCGGTAAGCAAAGAACTCAGCGCAGCAAAGACCGTCGTTATTACCATTGATTTTTTTCGACCTAAAGTATCAATCATAGGACCAACCAATAACGAGATAATAAAGATTCCGACTGATACAAAGGTTACGATTCTAGCGCTATATGCAGTTGTCCATTTAAATTCTATTGCCATTACGGGTAGCAATGTTCCGAAAAGGATATAATCATAAACAGAAAACATCCAAGCAAAAAAGGCTACAATCGATGAATAGGTAATATCCTTTTTCCTAATTACTGTAGGGTTAAAGCCACCAGGTTGTAACTGCGTCGCCACAAAAAATTCCTCCTCAATATTATATAGCCTCTCGGCATTCGCCGAAGCAGTCGGGACAACTTTCACTTTTCCAAAACGTCCCCACAATTGAGCGATGTGGGATATATTTGAGTATGGCGCCAAAGGTCCGGAACCTCGTGATCCGTCTTCCATGTTTCGTGCGTACCTTCTTTTTCTCATGACAAATTAGATTACAAAAATACCGAGCCATTTATTAACCTTAACAATCGAAGTAAGAAGAATACTAAAACCGGAGGAGATATCCGAATTTCGCCGAAAGGTATTCCCGTTTGCTCAGCTAATTTTTCCAAAAATTCCTCGCTACTCGGAAAAATGGACGTCAATCTCTAACCGTCGCTCATCCATTGAACTCTCCAATAAGCGAGAAAAGATTGACTAGAAGTTGATTGAACTTCAGAGTTATGCAAACGTGGTTTTCCGCTGACTCACTTGTATTAATTGTCCTTTTGATGACCTGTTTGAGAATAGCGGTATATAATTTCTCCCTCTGTTATATCTGTCATTATCGGTATCTTATTATGCCTGCCTTTCATTATCCCCCTTTCTGTTTATTTTTTTAAAATTAAAAGTTTACTCAGCACTGAAAAGCTCCTACGTTTGCAATCCATTAGACACCTCCTATCTATATTTACTTAAATTGCAATTATCATGCCACTTTGTAGAGAACTAAAAAAAAGCCGCCAAACCCCGATAATTCCTTACCCTTATATACTGAAATATTACTGTTTTAAATCTTTATGGAGGTGAGTCAGTTAAATATCTCAATAACATTTAACATAATGTTCAAAACTATTACATAATTTAAACATGATTAAATTTTCAGATTTTTATGGAGGTGATAAATTCTTTAATTCCGTTTATACAATGTCAATTTTTAGACAAATAACTTTTATCTTTTATCTTCTTCCACAAGGTCGTTCTACTTATCCCTAAGATCTGGGCGATTTCAGCCTTATTCTTTACCACTGATTGCAATTGCTTAATGACCTCGTATTCAATATCATTCAAACTTGCCGAATTTTCTATAACATTTTTTCCGGATTTTTCTATTAAGATTGCTAAACTTCTCTCTGATTCGAATTTTTCAAATTCCGCAGTATATTCTTCCTTAAAGACGGTTTCCAAGAAAGATGAGTCAACGAATGTGTCCTCAGCAATAATTACGCAACGTTGAATTAGATTTTCCAATTCCCTGATATTACCTGGCCATGAATATTGGAGAAACCATTTCCATAAAGTTGGATGAAATTGCTCAATTTTCTTATCAAATCGAGCATTAAATACCTTTAAATAATAGTTAATTAAATGTGGGATATCCTCTTTTCTCTCTCTTAAAGAAGGAATCTTTAGGCATAAAACGTTCAACCGAAAAAATAAATCGCGTCTAAATTTTCCTTCCTCAACCATTTGTTTTAAGTCCTCATTCGTTGCTGCAATAATTCTTACGTCAATTGGGATATTTTTATCCCCACCAATCCGCCTTACTTCTTTTTCCTGGAGGACACGTAAAAGATGTGCTTGCAGGTTTAGAGGAACTGTTCCTATTTCGTCCAAAAAGATCGTTCCACAATGTGCTAATTCAAAAAGACCGATATTACCACCTTTTTTGGCGCCTGTAAAGGCTCCTTCTTCATACCCATATAATTCACTTTCCAACAAATTATCGGGTAAAGTTGCACAATTAACCGCCACGAACGGACCATGTTTACGAGGACTAAACTGATGCAAACTTTGCGCAAGGAGTTCCTTTCCTGTGCCACTTTCTCCAGTGACAAGCACTGTAGAATCTGTAGCTCCATATTTTTTTGCTTGTTCCAAAACTTCACGCATAGCCTTACTTTCAGTAACGATGTTGTTAACTGAAAACTTTACAACAAGACCTTTCTTGTGTAACTCCTTACGAATTTTCTGTTCCATGTTCTGAATTGTAGTAACATCCTGAAAAACGTAAACAGATCCTAAGATCTCCTCTTCCAACTTAATCATTGTTTTTCTGACAACGAATCGAGAGTTCCTAATTTTCTTTATTTGATCTATTTCCATACTATCCTTACTGAAAATGTCAAAATTCCTTGTCAAGTTCACTAATTCATCAATTGTTATACCTTTTACCTGCGAGAGATCCAAATCAAAAATCCTTTGGGCTACAGAGTTAAATAAAGTTACGTTATTTAACCGATCGAAGGCAATTATACCTTCATAAGCAGAATTAATAATCGTTTTAAGTTCTTCTTCATGAGCCTTCTGTTTTTTTATAACGTCCAAAATAGCTTGAGCTCTTTGCAACGCTTGGATGACAGCCCTGCGGCTGGAATGAATCAAACCACCATTCATTCCATATGATTGTGACAATGTTACTCCATATTGCCCGCCCCCAACCAAAACATCAGTACCATCGTGATAGGCTTTCTCGACTTGTTCAACAATATGTTGACGACTTGTATATAGATATTGTCTAACTTGAATGTCAAGAATTTTTTCGATTAGTTCGAAATCATAATCTATTTGGTAGTATTTATAAGCTAAAAATCCAATACTACGCTTATTTTTGCTTTTAGCTTCCCACATGGATCGTAAAAGGTCGAAATCAGTCCCCTCAATAATAATTACTGGTATGTCTATTGTTTCTTTAATAGCTTCCGCTGTACCCCCCCGGCTAATGATAACCTCTATCTCCCCGTTGTTCTGTACTTTTTCCCTTACTGACTTAGCTGCATTATCTAAGATTTCCTCGATGACAATAATTTCGATATTTAAATCTACAGCTACTTCTCGGATCAAGTTTGTCATTTCCGAATATGACGAGGTAACAAGTATCTGAGCACCCATAGAACAATCCTCCTTGTAATGGTCGAGTACTTTCGAATACCCTCGATGTCCGGAATAACTAGATTCTATGGCTAGATTTTTTTTTGGTTTCCTCCAAAAAATATTTCTAATACATTTTACTGATTATACCATTATGGTTTAGATGACTATTGGCTTTTGTTAATCCCAAAATCGGTGTATGGATATTATTTACTATTTAATAATCCAGACCGGGAAGCTTAGTGATATCCGCACTCCCCACTACATGCTCAACATAGGAAGCAGCGCGATAAAGCTTCGCTTCTTCTCCTTGACGTCCCACAAATTGTACGTTAGCAGCATTGTTATCTTTGTTAAACGCGACCGGTATAGTCAAACCGGGCATTCCAAGATAGTTGCCCCACCATGTGTACCGGGTATTCGGCTCGTAAATCGGTACTTTTTGTCCGTTCAGAGTTATTTCACGCTCCATTTGACCGCAGGGAAAAGCACCCATTGTTGGCGTAAACATGAAGTCGCAGCCATCCATCAGGTCAAGGAAAATCTTCATTAAATCTTTCTGCATCTCTATATCTTTGAAGAATTCGCTTGCAGGAATATCTCCTGCCTTCATTCTGTCATACATTTCAGACTCTATCTGGTCGCCACGTTCTGCTAAAATATAAGCATGGTTGTAAATGGCGCCTACCATGAATATCTGCTGATGAGCCTTACGATATGTGGACAAGTCAGGCATCTCTACCTCTTTAACCTTGGCTCCGCCCTCTTTCAGAATTTCCAAGGCCTTAGTATACTGTTCGGTCAGCCAGTATTCAACATCATCATAACAGAACTTTGTCGGGACACAGATTATCATGCCTTCAGCACTTCTCGTTATCTCTTTTGCGAAGTTCTGCGACGGAGCATTGAACGAGTACTCGTATCTCGGGTCGTAGCCTGATGCAGCGGAAAGTACAAGCGCGTTGTCATAGACATTGCGGGTTGAGACACCTAAATGGTCAACCATCTTATGAGCAGAAGCCGAACAATAATAGCTTATACGTCCGAATGTCGGCTTAATGCCTACTACGCCGCAGAAAGCCGCAGGAATTCTAACGGAGCCACCCTGATCTGTGCCAATAGAGAAAGCGGATATGCCAGCCGCCACCGAAGCTCCGGAACCGCAGCTGCTGCCACCCGGTACCTTCTCCAGGTTGCGCGGGTTACGGGTGGCACCAAACAAGGAAACATCGCCGGTTGTGCCCATCGCGAGCTGTGATGTATTGGATTTCCCCATTAAAACGGCGCCTGCCGCGCTAAGCATTTCAACCACAGCAGAATCGTGCTCTTTGTAGTTATCATGATAAGCTTTGCAGCCCATTGTTGTAGCTGTTCCCTTAACATCGATCAAATCTTTTACATTATAAGGGATACCGCAAAGAGGGCTACATTTCTCATTACCCATAAATTTCTTTTCGGCCAGCTTAGCCTCTTTCATAGCCCTTTCTTCCGTAAAAAGAACAATGGAGTTTATCTGCGGCTGAGAGTCCTTGGCAAGCTTTAGCATTTTCTCCGTGACTTCTACGGGTGATAATTCCTTTTTTCTGTACAGTTCACCTAGCTCGGAAATCGTGTAATCGGATATTGCCATAAATGTTCTCGCCCTCTTTTTTCAAATAGTTTTTATACCTATACTGGAACTGCGGTATGCCTGTATTTTCGGTTTATGAAACCATAGCGCTATTAGCATCAGGAAACAGAATGCGACGATAAACGAGAGGAGTGCCAAAGCACTTGCTACCTTGCTGACTGCTATGATAAGCGGTATTAATACGATGCCGCCCATTATAAAAGGTATTGCGCCCAATTGTCCGCTTATCTCGTATCCAAGCTGCTCAAAAAGTCCTGAGCCTACATTGGATCATTCTTGTGGTAACACTAAAGAGGCCGATAACAGCTGCGGCCCCCTTAGTGTTTTCAACAGGCGGTATTTCTCCGGAAAAATTATTCAGCTCGTAATTATTATTTATAAGCAGGTTGTGATTTAACGAACTCGCCAAACCCAGGTTCCACAAGCAGTTTGTCGTCTTTAACAACAACCTTGCCTCTGAGCATTGTGAGCACCGGCCAGCCCTTAAGCTCCCAACCCTCGTACAGGCACCAGTCGGACCAGGACGGAGTTGTCTTGGCGGACAATTTCTTGGTTTTGTTCAGGTCGACGATGATGATATCCGCGTCGGAACCGGGCGCCAGCATACCCTTCTTAGGAGCATAGCCATGGATCTTTGCGGTATTATAAGAACTCATACGGACGACATCCGGCATGGTAAGGTGGCCTTTATTCACAAACTCGCTCAATACGAGAGGCAGCATCAGGCCTGCGCTGGACCAGTCAAGGATCATGTTCCAGATGTTGCCGTCCTTTTTCTTGTCAGCATACATGCTGTTGGCGCTGTCAGTAGCCAATACATCGTATTCGCCTCTTTTCAGGTTCTCTAAGCAGCCGTCTCTGTCTTTGTGGCTTCTGATAGGCGGGTTAATCTTGCCCAGAAGTGGCTCTTTGAGGTTCTTGCCTTCATAATCAAGGATACAATATTGAGGCATACCTTCCATATATACCTTGTTGCCCCGCAGCCTAAACTCACGGGCAATATCCGTAACCCGGGCAACGCTGCTGTGTACCTGATATATTGGGGATTTCAAGAATTCTGCAATCTCGCAGGCGGTAAAGAAATCTATTTCTTCAGCAATATTGGGTCTGGCATCAGCCCATGTTTTCAGTGTATTTGTATGCCTGAACTCGGGCTCGACACGGACTACCATTTCTACATTCTCAGCGTGGAACATAGGCAGACCGCCGACTTTCTTAATTTCTTTAATACCCTCATAAAGATATCCGTTGTCGATATTGCAGTTCATTAAGCCAATACTTTCAGCAAACTTGCCCTTATATGCTAGGAAGAACTTGTAGGAATTAATACCCATTGCAGAAAGTTCCGGTATCTTTGTCAAATCATCATCAGTTAGAAGAGCCGCATACATTCCTACGTCACCATAAGCATAGCTTTTAATAGGATCTTTCATCATCTTAACTACATCCATGATCGGATAGTTCCCGACACCGCACTGCATCATCATCGTGTTGCCGCCGATCAGTCCTGCGCCTGTTTCGGATTTAAGGTCGCCGTTATAATCAACGAACATGCCTATGTGGTTATGCGGGTCGATGCAGCCGGGCATAACATAGTTGCCTTTAGCGTCAATCACTTCTTTTGCCTGCCCCAGATTATACCCTATGGCCGCAATTATCCCGTTCTCGATTGCTACATCGGCTTCCAATACGTCGGTATGGGTTACGACTTTTCCATTTTTAATGATACTATCCAACATCTTGATTTCCTCCTCGATTTTCTTTTTTATCATTTTTCATACTCTTTTAAATGGTGGAAGTTAATCGCGGTAGTATCTTACGTCATGATTCCCTCCTTCCAAATCTTTATATTTTTAAGTTTGATTGAAGCTTAACATGGTGGGGTAAGCGCTTCAAGCACTTTACGGTGTTAGTCATTGTCTGTCATTGACATAATGCGTAAGCGCATATTGTAGTAGGTTGGCAACCTGGTGCAACACGTTCTTGTAAAGCATTTCTGAAACTCGGATGGGTAAAACCTTGAGTCTTCGGGAGATCTGGCTGTGACGGATGCTCTCTAAACCGATGGCTTCTCTAAGCCCTGTGCTATTGAGACTGGAGCCAATCTCTCGCAAAGCCAGGTATTCATGGAGTTGGGCATTACAGATCAGCAGAGCGAGTTGGGGCGTCTGAAGTTTCTGAGCCTTTCGATCGGACATTTAACAAATACTTTTATGCACTGATTGACAGTATAATTAATTGGTACTATTATTCTTAATATATAAAATATTTTGCAATATTTTATATATTAAGTTGTTTTGTGTGTATTGATGCCTTCTACTACATTACAAAGCATTTATCACTAAATGTTATGAGGGGGATTTTATACAGTGAGCCATATAAACGAAAGGCAGGTAGACTTATGACTTTTTCGAATAAGCTAATTTACCTGATGAACTTGACTGGGACAACGAACAGCAAGCTTGCAAAATCTCTTTGTGTGGACCCCTCTCTGGTGTGGCGCTGGCGTAAGGGTACGCGTTGCCCATTGAACAACCATGAGATAATGGTAGCCTTAGGAAACTATTTTGCTGGTCACCTCACTATGGAGTACCAGAAGAAGGAATTTCATATACTGATGGGACTAGATCTGTCCAAATACGACATAAATCAAATGATCTATCCTGAGTTATTGACACTCTGGCTTAGGGAGGACGAGTACTGTTCCGCTATTGCAGAACATAGGTCTATTAAGCAGACATATTGGCAGGTGGAAAGCTGTTATCAAGCAATGTCGTCCCTATTTGAATCGTACCGGGCTTCGGGGGGCGCATCCTCTCTGTCGCTGCTTATCGACGAACCTTTTGAGAAAGCAAAGCGTATTATGGAGTCATTTTTGCATGTTGCATCACGTTTTGCCACTATTTTCAAAAGTTTGAAGTCATTCAGGATAGTATTACGGCAGGACGTACCCCCATCCTACCTGCAGAGCCTGATCAGCACCACATCTACCACCTGCTGCGAAATACAAAAGAGAATCGAGTGGTTTTACTTCCCATATTCCCAAAATATGTTCGAGCATTTCTTCTTAATATTTGAAAACGTAGGTGCCGTAGTTTCCAGCGCTTTTTTATCTGAAAACGTCTCTGTATCGACAGTGAGCAAAAAAGTCACGCTGCACAGAATTATCGAGGATTTCAACTTGCTGCTTAAAATATGTGATATTATTCCTGCCGATCTCATTTACGACGAGGAACAATATCTGAATAATCCCCTGGCTTTTATCAACCGACAGCTTCTACACGCTTTTAATGTCGGATTATTCGAGAGCCTTCGTACCCTGTCGGGCGAGTTCCAATACGATGAGGTGAAGTTTGGAAGGATTTTTGATTACAATGATTCATTCATGTTTAATTATAATGCTCTTTTTATTGCCGATAGCAAAGGTATTACGCAGCGGGTAAAAGGAGCTTGCGAAGATCTGTGGGGTATGCGTCCGACCGACATGGTAGGGTTAAGCGCCTTCGAGATGGAGCTTAACGGTAATTACTACCCATCCGCCACGCGATTGGTATTGGAAAACCATAAGCAGATATGTACTTTCCAGTCCACTAAGACGGGAAGAAATTTGCTGGTACTGGGCACACCAATTATAGATCGAAGCGGCAATATAACGCATGTGGTCAACCTGACAAGAGATATTACCGAGCAAAACATTCTTTCGAAAACAATGTAATCATAGCATCCCTATAATACCCCCGACGTCAAGACACGAATCAAAGAATTTTTAAGTTAGTCCCCTTTCGTATTTAATATAAATACAGATCATAAGACCCTTGAAAATAGCAAGAAACCGCTACCATTCTCCACTGTTGCAGAGGTGCTGGTCAATATGTCCATAGCCCGGATTGCGTTGGTTTTATCGATTAAGGTTACCCTCTAAATGTTCACTTGCGTAATTAACTAAACCACCGACGGCCATTATTTTCCCATGAACTCCGGGAACGAAGCGGCTTGGTAGTGGAATCATAATCTTCGAACACATGCTTTGCTAATTCAACAGGGTCGGTGAGGTTACAGTAACGACCGGCTATGATTACATCCTCTTGGCGAAGAAAATGGACCCTGCGATAGGCTTCAAGCTGTTCAAACGCAATAATAATATCCGCTTCTCCAGGTTCGATGACAGGCGAGTGAACTTCTTCACCCATTCATCTCTATTCGATTAACTCCAACACTCTCGGTATATTCAGAAAGTCGCTTATCCTTTGCTTCCACTACTAACCGCCGAGCGCGACCATAAGCCGGTAACATAACGTACTTCAGAGCTTATGCCATACTCGTAGGCTCCCTGGCAATGGCTTCATTGCCCGTCATTAACATCTTCATACTTCAATATTTCTCCTCTCTTAGTTCTCATCGCTAAATAAGAAACACCACGGTTTAATTTAAACCGTGGTGTTTCTTATAATAGTATCCAGCCTCTGCGGTTCGTGGCATTGGCTCGTTAGAAAACACATTGCCCCTTTATTAGAGCATATCGGAGAAGCTTCCTACACATAATATACTAACTTCTAAATAGCTTGACATCAATAACACGATAAATGTTTTTACGGAAAAAATATGCGACAGTTGCTTCAGACACAATTTCATTAGTTTTAATCCTTAACCATCGAAACGAAGTAGAATTGAGTTCTTTAGAAAATTTCAAAGAGATGATCTGCAGCAAACCCATAGCAAACATAGACATGAGAACATAGCCTTCTGTAGCTTTTAGAGTTTTAACAAGGTTGTCTCTGGCGCAATTATCTGTGATTGCTTCTAAGGCTGATTCATTGATATCCTTGACATATTTATTTAACTTGGGCATGGACTTACTCCAGAAATGGTACGCGAATGCTCCAATAGTCTGTTTTAATTCTTTGAACCCAACTTCTATTTTGAAACGGTGGCTATAAAGCTCAATGATTTTCAGAGGGCATAGTTTCAATGAAGTAGATACTAAAATGGAATTAACGTCATTGTAGGATACTAAGACAAACCTTAATTTCTGATAGTGTTTCAGCCCCCATAGCAAGTCAACACTATAATAGCTTACTTCTTGCAATTGACCATATAGAAAAACTTTGGCGGTTAAAAAGGATGACTTTTCGGTTTTGAAGAGATCTTTTAGTTTGATAGAATGCCCTTTCTTAGGGTGTGGTCCTCTGCCCGAATAAGCGGGCGGCATCGCATAAGCAACCGCCGATTTCTTGGCTTTGGTTACGATTTGTAATAAGGGGTTGCCCCATTCGTCGACGAATTCCATGGCTTTCTTTAAGGCAGGAACACTGAGAAAATACCGATCTAAGAGAATTAATGAGGGCCCAATTTGAGTAACGATTTTGCCAGCTTGGGTTATGACTTGAACCACATGAGAAACTGAAAGTACTGTTGGATCGGCAAATTCACGAATTTTACTCACGCCATCTTGCACACTGGCACTTAAGGCAATACAGAAAAGTTTCGACTGGTTACCCACTAAAATCCCGACGACGCCAAACATGTGTCCGAAAATGTAGTCTGGTTTGCCCGAGTTTTCAGATTCCTGATGGAGCTTTTTAACGCCAGGCATTTTACGTCCTTCTTTAGATTGTTTGACTCCATCAGCTATGAGAATGTTCAATCCATCAACTTTTTGAATGTCTACCGACTCAGTCACTAATTTGATCCATTGTTTGGTTAACGTTTCCATGTTCCACGCTGAACTGCGGAAAAAATGAAGAAAAGTGACGTAGAACTTAGGATCAAGATTTAACTCTCTAATGATCGATGTTATTCCTAATTTATCTCCTCGTACAATGAATCCCATTATAGCTATCACAAACCAATTGAACGCATTTTTGCGGGAAAAGCAACTTCTAAAGCTCATAAGAGCTTCATCCAAAAATACTATCATACGATACACCGCCAACTATACATAGTTTTCCAGCTTATCGTATCATTTAGAGTTTTGTTTTACCAGCTTTTTTTTCAAAGCCTTTTTAGCTGTTATTTGCGAATATATACTGTATGTTTTTGTTGTTAGAACTTTTGACTGTTAAGAATAATTAATAATCGGGGCTGTTGATAGCGTACATAATTATATCCTACCTCCGGTTTACCGAGCTCTGATTCAACATTCTCAACACTTAGAAATCAGACTTAAAACTTATTTAGGATTCGAACTTTATTCCCTATTGGAAAAGGGTGAAATAGATATAGCATTTGCTTTATTTGAAAAACCCATGCCTAACATGATTATTCAAAAGTTTTATTCTGAACCAATGGTTGTCATTCGAGAAGGAAACCATTCAGAACAAGGTGATTTTATCAGTTTACTAAGCTTAGACCCCGATAATGAATTATATCATGAATGGAGTCCAACGTTTCGAACATGGTATGATCAGCATAGAAAAGATGTAAAGTTCTCCGGAATCCGTGTGGACTCAGCTGGATTAATACTTACACTGCTCAATAACCCTGGAAAATGGTCAATTATTCCTATGTCAATGGCTAGAAAATTTATAACCTTGGGAACGTTTACGTTATCTAATTTAGACGGTTCTCCTCCAGAACGCATGTACTATCAAGCCCGCCCTCGATATCCAAGTGCTAGGGTTGCAGAAAGCCTTCAAATCCTAGACTCTTGTTTAAGTATAATTCACGACAATACATATCCCGTCTTCCGCACCCATAATTTACTAAATGGTAAAGTTAGGTAATGTATTTTTCTGGACTATGCTAACGCATAAACAAGTTCACTTAAGCCTCCTCCGAACTCCAAGCAGCCAGATAAGCTTCTTGCTCCTTGGTTAATCTATCGATGGATAAACCGAGAGACTCCAGTTTCAGCATGGCTACTCTCTCATCGATCTCAGTATTAACCTGATAGACAGCAGGGGGCAATTTGTCGTGATTCAAAGCAACGTATTCTAAAGACAGCGCTTGTAAAGCAAAGGTCATGTCCATAACCTCTGCTGGATGGCCATCCCCGGCAGCAAGATTCACTAAGCGACCTTCTGCCAGTAGGTATATAGATTGACCATTGGGCAGCGTGTATTCGGTAATATTCGTCCTAGCCGTTCTTTCGGAGACGGCTATTGCTTTCAGTTGAGCAACATTAACTTCTACGTCGAAGTGTCCCGCATTACACATAATAGCACCGGATTTCATGACCACAAAGTGCTCCTGATTAATTATATTCGTGTTGCCTGTCACCGTAATAAAGAAATCTCCATACTTAGCTGCCTCAACCATTGGCATAACTTCAAAGCCATCCATCAAAGCCTCGTTTGCTTTGATAGGGTTAATTTCGCAAATGATCACCCGCGCCCCTAAGCCCTTAGCGCGTAAAGCAACTCCTTTACCACACCAGCCGTACCCTGCGACAACGGCTGTTTTACCAGCTACTACCAAGTTCGTGGTCCGCATAATTCCGTCCCAAACGGATTGTCCAGTGCCATATCGGTTATCAAATAANNCGTGGAGACTAAATCTCCCCCGTCATCAATGATGAAATCAGGTTCAGTATCAAGAGCTAATTGGAGATGATGGTGAAACTCTTTGTCCGTCGCATTATACCAAGCATGTGCTCCAATCCCGCCTTGAACGAGAGCCGCTACCACATCGTCTTGAGTCGATAGTGGATTACTGGCAACTACAGTCACCTCAGCACCCCCGGCTTTGATCACCTGAGCAAGGTAAGCTGTCTTGGCCTCTAAATGTAAGCAAATCACGACTTTCTTACCTTTGAAAGGGAGTTGTTCTTCAAATTCCTTACGTACCCGATTGAGCACTTGCATACGTGGAATAACCCAATCGATTTTACGCTGTCCTTCTGGTGCCAAGGCTAAATCTCGGATGGTGTATTTTAAATTCATGTCTTAATACCCTCTTTCTAATTCTAATCTATGCCAAGAATCTACTAAATGTCCTGCTAAACCACGGGCATGTTCTTGAGTGTATTTACTGATTATACTCTATAACAGCCATCTTCTACAAAATTATCTTTATATGTGTACCTTGTCCGACTGATAAAACAACTGCGTTTATCTTTGTCCATAGCCATTTAGGTAAAAATTCCGCATTCCAGCAATATCCTCTTCAGATAACTCCACTACTCCACCCATCAGTTTTGCAAAGATGACGATTTGGGCTGACTTCTCCACGACTTGGCAAACTCTAAACGCTTCATCTAAGTTCCGTCCGACCCCGATCATTCCATGGTTGGCAAGTAAAACCGCGTTGCGGCCCTCCAAGGCTTTGACTGTGTTAGTACCAAGTTGCACTGTCCCTGGGAGGGCATACTCACTAACCCTTACCTTCCCACCCACAATTTGTACCATATCCTCAACTGCTCCTGGAACTTCCTTACGGGCGACAGCCAAGGCGGTGGCATAAGGGCTATGAGTATGCACAATAGCTTGGACATCATCCCGGGCGTTATAGATAGCTAGATGCAAAGGTAATTCAATCGAAGGCTTGTTTGTTCCGCTTATAGTATTTCCCCTGAGATCCATAACCACGATATCTTCTGGAGCTAATGTGTCGTAACTCATACCGGATGGGGTAATGGCAACATAGTCTTTCTCTGGGATCCGACAACTAATATTACCCCAAGTTCCCACTGTGAGGTTTATGGCGAGCATTTCGATCCCCTTCTCGACTACTTTTTGACAGGTTTCTAGGCGATGATCCATAGTATGTTTAATCTCCTCCATATCTTAACGAACAAGTATTACTTGCACTTAATTAGTCTTTCTAAATACATTCCCATTATAATATATTTTTAAATTACGTACTTTTAATTTAAGACAAAACTTTTACTAGAATCCATAGACATTATGCCCTATTATACCCTAAATCGATAACCTGCACCCCAAACAGTCTCTACGTATTGAGGATTTGATGGGTCACTTTCAATTTTCTCACGGATTCGGGCTATATGAACTGTAACGGTCGCTGAGTCTCCTAAAGCGTCTAATCCCCAGACACGTTCAAATAATTCTTCGCGTCCAAACACTCGATTGGGATTTTGGGCTAAATACAAAAGTAAGCCAAATTCTTTCTGGGCCAGATTTACCTCCTGGCCAAGAACGAAGACTCTTCGTGAATCAATATCTATTTTAAGCCCTCGTATCGTCAAACCATTTGTTTTGATAGCCCCTACGCTAAACCGATGTTTTAATCTCTCGTAATTCTCCAGATGTGCTTTCACCCTGGCCACTAATTCGCCTGGACTAAAGGGTTTTGTAATGTAATCATCAGCTCCAAGGCTTAACCCTTTTATCTTATCGATTTCTTCCTTTTTAGCTGAAACTAAAAGTACGGGGATATCTTTATCCTCCTTCAAGCTTCTCAAAATATCCAAGCCATCCATTCCTGGAAGCATGATGTCTAAAATCAATAAATCAACCTCGTTATCTTTAAACGCTTTTAAGCCCTCTAAGCCATTGCCACAGACACTAACCTCAAAACCGGCAACTTCAAGATAATCCTTTTGTAATTCAGCAATACTCGAGTCATCCTCGATGATTAAGATCTTTTTCATGGCTTCCTCCGTTATCATTCTTTACTAAGCGAGATCATGATACTTGTTCCCTCAGTTCCATGACTGACAGCCCAAACTCGTCCTTTATGCCCCTCAATGATCTGCTTAGCAATTGCTAGACCTAACCCGCTTCCTTTACTTCGAGCTGGGTCAGATCGATAAAAGCGATCAAAAATCCGAGACAGGTCCTCTTCACTTATCCCCGAACCATTGTCACGCAATTCTATAATAACACTGGCAAATGTTTCTCTAAGAAAAATGTTAATCTCGCCTTGCTCTTTATTCATATATTTTCGTGAATTATCAAAGATATTCATGATAACTCGTTTCATTCGTTCTCGATCGATTAAGAGATATTGCTTTTTCTGCAGTTCATTATGTAACGAAATCCGTATTTGTCTTCGTTCTAACTCCGGTTCGCTTTCGAGTAAGCAGAGTAAAAGATATTCCTCAATATCTAATCTCTCAAAATTATAGGGAATCTGTTTCAAGTCCAGCTTGGCATAGAGCAAAAGATCGTCAATCATCTGATCAATTTGATGGGTTTTTGCAGCTATTGTTCTTAAATAGCGTTCCATTTTGTCAGGATTACTGGCTATCCCATCCAAAATTCCTTCCACATAGCCCTTGATAGACGTGACAGGGGTTTTTAGGTCATGAGAAATACTTGAAATAAGCATTTTGCGGTTATCCTCATACTTCAATTGAGTTTGCACGGACTCTTTAAGTTTGATGCGCATGAGTTCTAAATCCCGGCATAACTCTTGAATTTCTTGGTCCCCTTCTTCAACAATCGGGTAATTTAGATTCCCGCGAGTAATTTCTGCAGCTGCACTTTGCAAGGAAAGTAGTGGTTTTATAATACTCTTAGAAAACTGATAGGAAACTATAAAATTGGTTAGCCCAAAGGCCAGTATGAAGGAAACAACGACAATTAGTAAGAGGCTGGTAAAGCTCGACGCAAACTTATCGACTGGCTCAAGCAGTAAGACGCTCCCCAGAGAACCTTCTTTAGACTTGAAATCAATCACTTGGACCTGATAGGATTGTTCTCCGATAATTACTGGCTCTCTTCCAGTTATGCTATTCCCTACCTCCAAACACTTGGCCACATCAATTTTAGACAAATTCTTAGAAGAGTGGATTATCTGATCATCCTTAATCAAGGCATACTCTCCCTTAATTTCAGACAACTTTTCCTGAAGGTATTTATGAAAACCTTCATCCTCTATCAACTCAGGTGATCTACTCAAAGCATTCGCCTCTTTGATCAGCTCAAACTTGATAATCGATTGCTTTTGGTATTTCTCAAAGGATATCTCGCTGCCTAATAATTTGCCGAAAATAAAAAAAGCAGCCAATGCTATTAAAACAGTAATAATCAAGGGAATAATTACTGTCGCAGCATTAGCAAAGATTAAACGTTTTTTGAGCCTCATAGCGTCACCCTAAAATTCCTTTTTATCAAAAATGTAAAACCCAGCCGTAAACAACATAATAGCAGATCCCAGCATAATAAAAAACTGGCGCACTATCTTTGCCAGGGGAAAAGAATTGACTAGAAAAAGATTATACCAGTCGAGTTGTGTCGTCAAGAGTAAACTTGAATATTGGGAAAAGATTAAACCCAGAACTTTCATGGCTAGAAATATTAGGATAGATACAAAAAAGACCGCTATTCCGCTCTTGAAAATATTGGCTAAGAGGACAATTCCTAAAGCTAAGACAAGCATAGGAAATAAACTTACAAGATAGGAAAACACAGTCCTTCCTAGGGAATCAAGGGTCGCTGAATTTGTATTAAAGATAAATCCCGCCATCATCGAAAAAATCAAGAGCAACAACAGGGCACCTAGGATAAAGAGGATTATAGCAGTGATTTTTGCCATATAAATCTTAAATCGGCTGACCGGTCGGGTTAGGGTGATACGCATGGTATTCTGTGAAAACTCTCCTGAGAAACTATCAATTGTAACTAACGCCGTAAATAACGGCAAGACGGTGTTAACAACCACTGACAAAACAAGCATGGGAAATTCTAGACTTCCCGTCCCACGGAGACCAAATCCACTTCTTACTCCAATTATCCCTATCTGTCCTATGACGATGACTGCCAGTGAAAGGAGCACGGCCACCAAGACCTTTTTCTTTTTATAGAGTTTCTCAACCTCATTAATCAGCGCTGCTTGGAACACGGCCATTTCTCTCCACCTCACTTACAAAGTAATTCTCCAGTGTTGCATAGTTTTTCAGAATGTTATGAGTACTCTCCACATTGAGTATCTTTCCATTGTAGATCACTCCGATACGGTTGCAGGTCAGCTCCACATCATGAATTAGGTGACTCGATATAAAAAACGTCGTCTGTTCATTTTCAGCTAAGTGTTGGATCAATTTCCGAATATCGATCATTCCCTCGACATCAAGCCCGTTCAGGGGTTCATCAAGTATAACAACTTTTGGTCTGGATAATACGGCAGCTGCCAGACCTAAGCGCTGCTTCATTCCTAGTGAGAACTTTTTGGGTTTCTCATTCTTGAATTTAATTAGGCCTGTAAGTTCTAGTACCTCTTCAATCCGCTTATGATCCACCTCGGGATAGTACCGAGCTAACTGTTTTAGATTATCAAAGGCACTTAGATAATGATAGGACTCAGCAATTTCAATCAGACAACCTACCTGCTTCATTGCTTTTTCAAACTCTTCAGTTACGCTATATCCGAAGATTCTTACATCTCCATGGTCTGGTCGAATTAGACCCGTCATAATTTTCATGGCAGTTGTTTTTCCTGCTCCGTTCGGACCCAGGAAACCAAAGATATCTCCTTGATAGATGTCTAGGTTGATGTCATTAATTCCCCGTCCATTCCCATAGGATTTAGTGAGATTCTTGATCTCAATAACTTTCTCCATGCTTTTTTCCATGCCTTACCTCCATCGTCAGGAACAATCTAACTGCCGGGAACTATCCCGGCAGTTTTCATTTCTGTTTTGATTTATAATTTTGTTAATCTAAATCCGGGCTAAAAGTTGAATCAAACATCAAACCACCAGGGGATGTATTCATATTATGGAGATTAAAGTTCACTTTTCCTTGATAATCACTTATATAAATATTCCCCTGCCCCTTACCACCGGATTCTGTAGTATATTCAAAATTCCCATTCCCTCTTTGGTCTTTTTCAAATTGGGCACTAAAATTGATATTACGATTATTGGTAGAGTATTCTTCAAATCCCGGCTTATACTCTTCATAATATCGCCCCACTACCGACTTATTATCCATATGCGTGATATCTACAAACCGTTCGCCGATTTTAGCAAACTTACCGTTTTTCTCAATCAGAATATCGTTTTTAAATTTGCCTACAAACTTCTCAGGATTAGTAATCTCAGACTCTGAGTAATCCTTGGCAATGTTTCTAACAACGACCTTCCCCGTAAGATCGGGCTTCGTGACAGTGGTAGAGTTGATGTCCGTTACCTTAGCTAAAGCCTCAATCGTTATGTTATGCTCCGTCCCTTGGTCATCTTTGCCTGATAGAACAACAGTCCCTAAAATGCTCTCCATCACTCCGTCTTGATTGACTTTAGCTGTACCGTTGACCTCTTTGACAAACACATCCTTGGTCAGATGAGGCACCTTGTTTTGATGACCATTAAACTCCTGTTTTAACTGAAATGAAGCGACAGCATTGACTAAAGAAGGGATTTGTACTTCAGTCAGTTTACCTGCCAGCCCTTTGCTGCCATCAGAATTTTCCGTTACAATGACATGGTCTTTGAGACTTCCGATAATAGCATCCGCAATTTTTTCCAGATCATCTGCGCTATCTTCTTTGAAGGGGTTTTTAAAGGTCGTATCTTCTCTCTCCTTAGTATACTCTGTCACATAATAGGTTGGATCACTTTCAGACACTCGGATTACCGTCGTCTTGTCTGAATAAGTCTGAGAGGTGTTGTTATATCCGCTTAGATCAACATTTGCTGATAAGCTTTCCGAAGCACCCTTTGTTCTGTCAAATTTCGTAGTTTCATTAGCGGATATCAAGGTTTTGCCATTATCCTTCATAGCCATAGAAAAGTCCATTGTGAAACTGTCAAACTTCTCACTACTTTGCTCAGCAGTTACCTTTAGAGCATCCTTAAACTCATCATACCCACTTTTACTAGCAATGTCCGCTAGGGCTGTTGTTGCCAACAACAGGGTTCCTACCGTAAAACTGACTAGCATAGTTGTTTTCTTTTTGAACTTCATCCGTACAACCCCTTATCTATTTTTCAGGAAGCTTCCTTATATATAGTTTAACATTGTGGTCTTGAATTTCTCTAAACAGGATATTAACAAATTCTAAACTCTCCTCATGACTTTCGTTATAGAAAACTGAGAAACCATAATTCAGCTATGACTTTTGAGTTTTCTATAAAGACGCAAGTTTATACTTTCTGTATAGTATAAAGAAAGAGCCGATCACGAAAGTGATCAGCTCAATTACACTATTCACTAAAACTAGAGTTGAATGGTTTATACACAACCGGTTGGTTTTGGAAGGCCTGCAATTTTACAAGCGCCTTTTCCAGGACCAGCTGGAAAGAGTTCATAAATTCTCTTTTGATTAAACCCAGTATCCTTAACCATTTTACGAACCATCGGAGCAACACCAAATTGATCATAATAATCGCGCAGATAATTAATCATGCTCCAGTGTTCTTCTGTGAGCTCTTCAACTTCCTCAGTCACTGCAAGGGCTCTTGCTACATCTTCATTCCATGCACTATGATCCTCAAGAAAACCATCTTCATCCAATTCAATTGTTAAATCGCCTACTACTAGTTGTGCCATTTTAAATTTTCCTCCTTTAGTAATGTTATTATTAAATTGATATTGTTTGGGCTTAAGATACCGGAGTTCTACCCAAACAAGTATCAAAAGACCCTCTCTACTAAGCTCTCTCTTGTCGAACCGAAACTGCAATTTTGTAGAGAATCGTGATTAACAACGCCCCAATTGCATAGACACCCAACGTCACTAAGATTTCATTAAGAGTGGGAGCGTACTCGACAATTCTTTCGAAGGAATTCGGAACAAATCCAGCAACAATTAGGATCATACCCTTATCAATCCAGTTAGCTATAATAATGGAAAGCAGGGCAATTACTAGAGTTTTTCCATTCATTCTTGTGGTTGGAAAAACGAGTAAGGCAATCCCTAAAAAGGCTAATACTGTGGCAGTCCACATAAAGGGAACTAGGTTGTTAAAGCCATCAAGACCAAAAAAGATATATCTAAGTGATGCGCTATATTCAGGAATACCACTATAGAAGGCAGTAAATAACTCTAAGATATAGAAGAA
>DOPS01000136.1:4723-8921 GCA_003512645.1 Desulfosporosinus sp. | reverse complement strand
AGGAAGCGCGCTGCCATAATTGCAGATAACCAGAGATGCCTACCAGGAAGACCTGCGTATAAGAAAGCTGTCACGGTATGAATACTAACAGCCCAAGGGATCGAAAGGTAGATTATTGGTTTTACCCACTTTGGCGATGGGAATCCTTTGCGTTCAGCGCTAAGAGTCGTCCACCCCACAACAATGTTTATCAAG
Organism: Desulfosporosinus sp.; assembly: GCA_003512645.1. Lineage (GTDB taxonomy): Bacteria > Bacillota > Desulfitobacteriia > Desulfitobacteriales > Desulfitobacteriaceae > Desulfosporosinus. Next base: position 8,726 of record DOPS01000136.1, on the reverse strand, counting down.
AGGTATCCGATTAAAACACACATATCATAAAACATAACCGATCGTGGGCTCGGATACAAGATTACATTTAAGATCCGCATGGGTTGTCCTACGTCTACTACGATGAATAGCATACACATGATAACAGCTGGTATGGCTAAAAATTCACCGAGGATGACCATTTTACCGAACTTCTTAAAATCATGGAGATAATAAGGTAAGACAAGCATAACGGCCGATGCGGCAACCCCAACTAGAAAAGTAAACTGGGCAATGTACAATCCCCAAGAAACATCGCGGCTCATGCCAGTTACACCCAAACCGTTGTTATACTGATTCATATAAGCATAGAACCCTACGGCGATAACAGCCAGTAATAGTGAAACCCAGATCCAATACCGTTTGCTACCCGATAGTGCTGTCTCAAGCATGGTCGTCACCCCCTATTAGGTAGTAAACGCTCGGCTGGGTTCCCAGCTCAGGTTTACGACGAATAGTATGCTTAGTACTAACGATTTTTCGCACTTCTGAATTAGTATCCGCTAAATCTCCAAAAATCAACCCGCCATTAGACTTTGCCACACAAGCTGGTTCGAGACCCTTGGCTAAGAGTTCATAGCAGAAATTGCATTTCTCCACAACCCCTATGGTACGAGTTGGGTATTCTGTGGAAATCTCTTCAATATAGGGTCTTGGATCTTTGAAATTAAAGCTTCTGGCACCGAAGGGACAGGCACCCATACAGAATCTGCAGCCGATACAACGGTGAAAGTCCATCGCTATGATCCCATCGTTCCTTTTAAACGTGGCCTGAGTGGGGCAAGCCTTAACACAAGGAGGATTTTCACAATGATTACATAATACCATAAAAGGACTATGGATAACATGGTCATCTAGATATTGGTTATGCCCACCAGCAAAGGCATGATGGTAGTCATCTTTCCATATCCATTTAATCTCATCTTTTGTGTTTTTAAAATCAGGAACATTATGAAGACTATGACAAGCATCTGTAACCCGCTTAAAGTCCTCTTCTGTCTTGAATTTACTCATATCCACAACCATAGCCCAACGTTTAGCCGGTAAATCCTTTGAACTCTTTCCATATTCAGCAGCTTCAGCAACTTCTTTTTTTCGGAAACCGCTGATAATAAATGAACTCCCTAGTCCTAATGCAGTGATCATACCAGCTCTTCTCAGAAATTGACGTCTATTGATGCTCATTTCACTGCCTCCTTTGGCTCAAAATGGCAACTCCAACACAATGGCTTTACTGCTGAATAATCGTGGCAGGAGGCACAAAATTGAGGCGACGAGTTCGAAGAATTCAAGGTCGGGTTACTCATTCCTGTGTTGCTCGAGACTGGATTATTCAAAACAACTGGGCTCGCTGCCGTATCAGTGGCATGACATTTTAGGCAGGTATCTTGAAGACTGATTTCGTATTCTGTTCCTTTACTATTGACATAGACGGTTTGACCATCGCGTACCGCTGCTGTTCTCCAATCATTGAGCAGTTGCATGTGATTAGCCCTCATGTACTCCGGTGACTCTACACATTCTTTGTCTTTATCCGCAAGTTGCTGGATAGCAGGGGTATCCAGAGGAACATCCGGTCCCGCGTTGGCTTTCCCCATATTGTAGAAGAATGGTAGGGTGAGTAGTCCAATAAAGATAATCAGTGAGGCAATTATCTTTCCACCTTTATACATTACTCATCTCCCCCTTTTCCCGGAAGATCTTCAAAGCGCAGGTTGGTCGTTCTTTCTTTCTCGCCTTTCATCACTAAGGCATTACCTACTAACTCAGTCACACCAGTGACTCCTACACCAGGATTCCAGTAGTCCATTAGAGCAGGTAAAGCGGCTCGGTCCACTGCACAAATATTCGCCAACATGTTTACACCATGTTTTTCTTTGACATATTTAACGGCATTAGCTCGTGGGAATCCGCCTCTCATCCGCTGTTCCATATTTTCTGAGGCATTGAGTCCAGATCCGCTTCCACAGCAGAAAGTCTTCTCTCGGATTGTGTTTTCAGGCATCTCATAGAAATTATTGCAGACTGCCCTAATGATTTCCCGTGGCTCTTCGAGAAGTCCCATACCTCTGGAAGGATTACACGAATCATGATACGTCACCTTCAAGTGGTCGTTACGACTGGGGTCAAGTTTTAGTTTATTGTGTTTGATCAGGTCAGCGGTAAATTCGGAGATGTGAATCATCTTCGTGGATTTAGCATTTTCAAAGACCGTCCCGGTAATCGGAGATTTGGGAACCTCTAGGAAATCAGCTGGTCCGTGCCATGTATCCATGTACTGATTCAAGACTCTCCACATGTGACCACATTCTCCACCAAGGATCCATTTAACCCCTAATCGTTTGGCCTCTGCATAAATCTTGTAATTAAGCCTCTTAGCCATGTCATTCGAGGTGAAGAAGCCGAAGTTTCCACCCTCGGAAGCATAGGTACTCCAAGTATAGTCAAGGCCTAGTTCATGGAAAAGCATGAGGTAACCCATACAGGTTTGAATCCCCGGTTCACCTAAAAGGTCTCCTGAGGGAGTGACAAACATGATCTCGGCACCTTTTCTGTTGAAGGTTGGCTCTACCCTAACACCCGTAATATCCTCAATGTCATCAACCATTGATTCAATGTTACCAGTAATTGCATGCGGCTCCAGTCCGAGGTGATTCCCCTTCATGTAACAATTGGCAACAGGCCCCGAAATCCAATCGATGTTCAAACCCACCAAATTCAAGAGTTCTCGACCAATAATGGTAACCTCTGCTTGGTCGATACCATAAGGGCAGAAAACGGAGCAGCGACGACATTCAGTACATTGGAAAAAGTAAGACCACCATTCCTTTAAGACGTTCATATCAAGTTCTCTCGCCCCAGCTAAACGCCCAAGGAATTTCCCTGATTTAGTAAAATACCTCTTGTATACGGATCTTAGCAGTTCTGCCCTCAGAACCGGCATATTTTTAGGGTCACCTGTGGCGATATAAAAGTGACATTTATCGGCACAAGCACCACATCGAACACAAATATCCATAAAAATCTTAAAAGAGCGATATTTGCTTAATCTTTCCGCAATCCCGTCTAAAATAGTGGTTTCCCAACCCTCTGGTATTTTCCAGTCTTCGTCTGCTGGCGACCACTGTCTTGGGTTCGGTAACCCTAAGGTTAGGAGGTCCTTTTCCTTTGCTCCCCAGCAATAGGTACCCGGTTTGAACTCGACAGGTGTATCCATCCAATCCGTTGTCGGAAGAGAAAATTCTATCTTAGATAATTCTCCCGGTTTAGGAAGTTTAACTTTCGGCGCCATCTACGATCACTCCTTTTCTACCGGTATACCAGCTTTTTTCATTTTCACCCTGAATTCATCTTCGTATTGTTCATAAGTGTGTACTTTTACATCGTGATTCCAAGGATTAATGTGTCGTACCATACGATTGTTACTGATCATATTGCGAGTAGGGCTTAGGAAAACTCCACCCATATGCATTAACTTACTCATGGGGAAATAGGTGAATAGAACACTGACTAGAAATATGTGGATGAAAAACATAACACCAATTCCTGGAGGGAGAACAGGTTGAAACGTAGCTAATCCAATTGCCAATTGCTTGACGGCGACTAGATCTACTTTAAAGAAGTGACGCATCAGGACTCCTGTCGTTCCAATGCTCATAATCATGAATAGCGGAAAATAATCGGCAGGAAGTGAGATGTACTTCACTTGTGGAATGACAATCCTTCTGAGGAACAAAAACGTAACCGCAATTAAAAAGAAAGCATCTGTTAAATAAATTGCTGGTAACCCAATCTGTAAGATACCATCAATGCTTTCAATTAATTGCACAAAAAATGGAATGGGTTCCAAGAAAAATCTAAAATGTCTTACAATGATGATTAGGAACGACCAATGAAAGAACAAACTACCTAACCAAAGCCATTTTGCCGAGCCGTAGGCGAGTTCTGGGCCATTCTTACCTTCCCTTAATTCAGTCTTAGTGTT
>DOPS01000136.1:3478-4693 GCA_003512645.1 Desulfosporosinus sp. | reverse complement strand
AACGGCACAGGAGATTGACCCCATTTGACGATTCGGTAAACGAATCCACCTACAAACATAGTAAAGGCTACATAAGGTATGATGATGCCAAACGTGTAATGCAAACTTGTTATAAACGCTCCCATGGTGGCGACTAGAATGAGAAGAATTACTGCAATGAGAGAAAACAAGACTTTCACTCTACGACCTCCTTCCTTTAATTTTGGTCTTTGTGTTCAAATTCCTGAACGGGGATCTCTGACATCAGATTCGCTTTTTTCAACAATGTAAATGTCATCCGTTTTAGCTCATCGGTCTTGAGCTCATAGATCTGTTCTCGGCACTTTACATATATATCAAAGGCAACAAGAGCCAGATCATCAATTTTGGATTCAAACCCTAATACTGCACTTGTGATCTGGTTCTGCCTGAGTTCCTTTTCCAGTTCTTTGCGAACTATCGCTTTGAGTAAAAATATGAAGTTCAAAGCAAGTATAGTTCCATTTTCGATCACTCCTTGTAGCTAAACTTAGTTAAAAACAACTCTGTTCTTTCCAACCAAGAACACTAATGTTTGAGTCCTCCGAGTAACATAATTCAGTCGATGTTGAATGGACCCGCCCCCCCATTCAACATCGACCTTTACCCTGAGAACGTTTTCACATAAATTAGCGTCCCTACTCTCCTTAAATGATAGTTTGTCTTCAGGTGGGCTTCTAAAATATGATGCTTGTTCTAACTTACTATGTCATTAATGAATTTGTTCTTATTATCACTATCAGTCTAAGGAATTTTCCTTAGCTTGTAAAATTCTAATTTCTTATAGATCAATTAGATAATCGTATTGCTACGATAAATATTATATGCAGATCAAATAGCATAGTGTTTATAATTACGATACTTCATAGGAAGGGCTGCAAAAACCCTGCAGCCCTTCTTATTTGGTCGCATCCGGATGATCCTGATCATTCTAAACTCGACTTCTCTTCCTTATCCTAAAGCACGTTCTAAAATCTCATTGAGTCGATTTACCATTCCCCGAGGATCTATGATCAGACCTGCTGCAATTTGCGCGTTTTCGAAGATCTGTTCTGCAGCAATGGTTGCAAATGCATCTCCATTTTTGTGTGCCGTATCCAAACGCTTAATCATAGGATGGGCTGCATTTATTTCTAAAACACTGGGACCCACGTTATTTAGGTCTTTATTCACGAGCTGCATCATGCGTTGCATACT
>DOPS01000136.1:0-3424 GCA_003512645.1 Desulfosporosinus sp. | reverse complement strand
ATCGTTTAAGTTCAGATCCGCTTCGTCCGCAGAAATGAGACGTTTCCCTTCATATTCCCTGATCGCCCCAAAGATATAGTCGTCTATCGGTGCATAAGTGTAGATTACTTCTAGGTCTTTATCACGGAATATTTCCAAATAAGGACCGGATTCGATAACCTCTCGCGAAGGGCCATTAACATAATAGATTGCCTCTTGCCCTTCTTTCATTCGCCCAACATAGTCGGCCAAAGACACGAGTTCTCCAGACTGAGTTTTTGAAGACTCGAACTGCAGAAGTTTGACAAGTTCTTTTTGATGAGTGTAGTCATTAGCCGCCCCTTCTTTAAGATAGAGGTTAAACTTCTCCCAGAATTCTTTATACTTTTCAGGTTCGGAGGTTGCTTGATTCTCCAGAAACTTAAGGAAGCGGGTAGTGACAACTTTGTTAAGTTTACTGACTAAGGCACTGTCCTGCATAGTTTCTCTCGAGATGTTAAGGGGAAGCTCTTCACTGTCCATGACTCCTCTTAAGAAGCGCAACCACTCAGGCAAAACGGCTGGCGATTTTTCTTGGATAAGAACTTTTTTGCAATAAAGGTTAACACCAGGTTCAGTTCGTCCGAAACCAAACTGCTCGAAGTTTTCCTTAGGAACAAATAATAAGGTGTTAATATTTAAGGGAGCGTCCGAAGAAAAATGCAACCGTAAAAGTGGTTCATCGTGCGCATTCGCTATAAATTTATAAAACTCATTATAGTCTTCGTCAGAAATTTCATTCTTATTTTTGGTCCAGAGAGCGTCAACCGTATTTACTTTTTGGTCATTAAGCCTAATAGGATAGGGTACAAAACTCGAATACTGTTTAATAACTCTCTTGACAGTTTCTTCCTTGGCAAAATCATAAGCATCTTCTTTTAAGTGAAGAACCAGCTTAGTTCCCCTAGCACAGTCTTCCCCTTCGGTGATTGTATAACTGCCAACACCATCGGATTCCCAAACATAGCTCTCCCCTTCTTGATGATAAGAACGAGTGTAGATCGTCACCTTATCCGCAACCATAAAAGCAGAGTAAAAGCCAACCCCAAATTGACCGATCAGATTGAGATCCTTTTGATCTCCTTTAGCAGACAAGTGCTTTATAAATTCTTTGGACCCTGAGTGGGCAATGGTTCCTAAATTTTCCACCAACTCATCTTTCGTCATCCCGATTCCTGTGTCAGTAATAGTTAAGGTATGTGCATTGTCATCTGTATTAATCTGGATCTCCAATGCCAAATCCTTGTCCTTAACTTCCGGACCCGTCAGCTGGGTGTAGCGAAGTTTTTCCATGGCATCCGCCGCATTGGAAATGAGTTCTCTTAAGAAAATCTCGCGCTCAGTATAGAGAGAATGAATGACAATGTCCAATAATTGCCTGATCTCCGTTTGGAATTCTTTTGTTTCTACTACCGTACTCATTCTTTACCTCCGTCGTTTTAAAAAAAGTAGGGGACATTAATTAGTCGAGCCTCTATTCATAGTTTAATCAAATTTTGGCAAAAGTGCAAAGTCTTTTGCATAAAGTACAACGCGGCTTGGGAAAGTTCACTCTGGAGTTATCGTAGAGTTTACTTTCAGTATTTTCTCTAAACAGGCTTCAAACTTGCGATCATCTTCAGTGATTCTCTTTTTAGGCCCTTTAGTTCTTCCTCCACCACGTCGAAACTTTGCTTTTGCTTCGCGCTCCTCTAATAAAAACTCGATTTTTGAAGGGTCGAATTCACGTCCTGCAGGACTTAGGCATTTAACTTCTTTTCCTAATAACATGGCCGCTAAACCCCAATCCTGGGTCACAGCCACATCTCCGGCTTGAGCTAGATTCATGACACGAATATCCGCTTCTTGTGATGAGTCTCCAACAACTATATGATGCTCGGAAACAATATTGTGATTAAAACTGGCTACCGTCCAAACTGGAATAGCATAAGTTTGTGCTAACTTTAGGCAGATCTGGAGAACAGATTTAGGACAAGCGTCAGCATCCACAATAATTTTCATGTTTCATCGTTTTCCTTCAACCCTGTTTCCGTCTGCGTAACTTTTTTCTCTTTAAGCAGTTTGCCTAAGGCACGTTTAAAGGCTGCTTTACTCATATTCAAACGACTTTGAATTTCGAGGGGGCTGCTTTTATCGTTGAGCGCTAGAAATCCTTCATGGTTCTTGATCCCTTGGAGGATTTTCTCTGTGTCGCTCCCAATTTGAAGATGGGAAAGTTCTCTAGGGGATAAGTCAAGCTTGCCATCCTCCCTGACTCTAATAACTCGAGCCTCTACCTGGTCCCCTTCTTTGAGTTCCGAAAAATACTCATTAACTGGAATTAAGCCGAGATATAGATTGTCGACCGCTACAAACGCACCATATTCAGGATTGACTGAATAGACCGTGCCCACCACTTTATCGTTCTTTTGGTAAGGTGTATCAGCCTTAAGATACTCATAAATCTCTGTTGTAGCGCTCATCCTCTGACTCTTATCCAAATAGACTTTCACCAGATAACTCTTTCCTACTTCGATGGGGTATTTCTGTTCCTTAAAGGGCAAAAATAAGCCTCTTTCTAAACCCCAATCCAAAAAAGCTCCGATCTTCGTCTTGGCATTGACTTTGAGATAGGCCAAGTCTCCTAATTGGGCTAACGGTTTTCTAGTCGTGGCGATTAACCGTTCTTCTGAGTCTCGATAGATGAAAACCTCTAATTCGTCCCCCGCTTTAGCCCCCTCGGGTAATTGTTTAACGGGCAGAAGAATATTGTCATGACGTATACCTGTGCCAGCATCTAAGTAAGCACCAAAGGATGTAAAATTTGCGATTTTAAGCTTATGGAATTTTCCAAGTTCAATCATTTCTTATGTTTCCTTTCTAAACTTCCATTAGAATAGTTTACCATAGACAAAGATGCACCATCCATTCCCATTCATTATAGCGAAAGGGGATACATGGTGCAAAAAAAGATGTTGAAAATTTCTATAATCATCACTTAAATTTTGTTCTTACTTAGTATGTCAAAGAACTTCGCACAATATAGATTGTTGCCCATTCTCTTGTCCTGATTTTATCAGGATAACAAAAATAAGGGCTGTAAGAAACTTCATCACAAGTTTGTTTCAGCCCTAGTATTCTATCCATTCAAGTATGTCGACAAAATTTGTTACTTACCTGTAATTTAGATTAAAAGAAATCAAGTCGATCCGACTTTTCATGACAGTTCGGCCGACAGTACTGGCATCCATTGGGACAACAAGGACCAAAGATGCTCGAAGTGGAATAATTTAAAATGTCATCCTCATCGCGTTCTTGAACATTAGTCCGGATTTCGAGGTCATTGTCATGACGAAGAGCCTTAGAATCCTCTCGTTGCGTTTTCATAAACTCGAATCTCCTTTTTAATTATTCTATGCAATCCATT
>DOPS01000344.1:0-5469 GCA_003512645.1 Desulfosporosinus sp. | reverse complement strand
CTCCGTCAGCCGCCTTCCGATCTTGATGGCGGCGGTAAGGTAGATCCACTCAGCCTGGTATTTGATCATGTTAATTTCAGCCGCGATTACATGCGGCGTGCGTCCGCTGATGATATCAGTTACTGTATCACTGTATTAGGGTGAACGGTGCCTGACACCAACTCACCAACTTATCAACTTGTTGTTTAGCTTGTGAAAAGTACTCGCCGGAACGGTTCCCGGTGGTCCCTTGAATTGAAGCAGACATCCGCTAAGGAAGTTCCGGTTATTGTTAAGATCGGAGCTGTTTCCATAGAGCTGCATTCTGGTTTTCATGCGGAGACACTGCGTGAGGTTATTGCTGCTATTTGTTCCTCATGAGCCTAAACGCTGCCGGCCTCAGAATATTTCTTTCCTGCAAACCCTGCGACATGAGGAAAAGTATCGAAGGTCTTTCGACATTAGTACAAACGCAACTTCAAATGGATCCTTTTGAAACTTGTCTCTACGTGTTCTGCAACAGAAACTGTGACAAATGTAAAATCCTTCATTGTCGAATAATGGCTGGTGGTTGTATTGCCGAAAACTGAGTCAAGGCGTCTTCCGATGGAAGTTTCACGAAAACAAACAAGTCCTTGAGGTTTCCGAACAGCAGTTTAGGTGGCTTTTGGATGGTTTATCTATGGATCAGCCATCAGCACATAAACCAGTTAAGCAGAGGATTTTACTTTAATCAAATCCTCAAAACTCTTAAACAAAATTTCCTTAATACGCCCTATTTTCGCCTATTTCAGGCCTTTTTACCGCTATTATCCTGTGATTCACGGCTAGTCTATTATATAATGAGGATATGGATAACGAGATAAAATTACCTGAAAAACCACAACTGAATTACAGGGAAATGTCACAGGCAGAACTGGCTGCGCACTGTGAAAGACAGGATAAAGCCATTGCCGAACTGACCCAAAACGTGAACCGGCTCATTGAAATGATCCGTCTGAATACTCAGCAGAAGTATGGTACCAGTGGTGATTCCGTAATTCCGTAGCCTATCCTGAGGGCATGCAAGGGTCCAAGGGTCCGGTGCCTGACACCAACTTATCAACTTATTGTTTAGCTTGTGAAAACTCTGGTTCGACAGTCTGTACGATAGTCTGTAGGCTAAACGTCAAATGGCTCCAACCTTGAATTCCCCCTGTATTAGGACCATGAACATGACCTGAAGGGGGGCTTAGTTCACGTAATGTTCATTATCGGACTCAGATAAATTAGATCATCCATACAGGAACATACCAGTTCTTTGCATCAATGGGAAGCAGATCATTTGCCATGCAGATGACCGAGCCGTTCCCAATTTTCATTTTTGTCTGAGAAAGTTCACCGAACTTTTCTGGCTCTGTAACGGGTTCCAACACACCAAAATGCTTAATGGCATCCTTGCCAGGGGAAGCTGATTTTTTGATTTCGATGGGATAAAGCGCTCCGTTCTCGTAGATTATCAGATCAATTTCCTTCTTATCCTTGTCACGGTAATAATAAATGGGCGGTTCCTTTCCTGCGTTCAGGTAGCTCTTGTAAATCTCCGAAAAAACATAACTCTCGAAGAATGCCCCGGACATAGCCCCTCTTTCCAGAGCTTCGGGATTACCCCATTTCAAGAGATGGGCGCAAAGACCTGTATCAAGGAAGTGAAGCATCGGTGTCTTTGTGACCCGCTTTAAGAGGTTGTTGTAATACGGTTGGACAAGTGCGATGATGTGGGATGACATGAGGATGGAAAGCCACTTTTTTGCTGTTGGAGATGATATGCCACATTCGCTGGCGATTTCGTCATAAACAATAGGCTTCGCTGTTCTTGCCGCAACGACAGTCATGAAATTGTAGAAAGCCATTTCATCTGCAACCTGTGTCAAATCCATTATGTCACGTTTAAGGTAACTATCGATATAGGAGCGATAATACATTTCAAGGTCCACATTATCATCCGCATAGAGCTTCGGCATAGACCCTTTAAAGATGCGGGAATACAGACCAATAAGATCAAACTTCTTAGCCTTTTCGATGCGTTTCATCAACCTTTCCGAGTCTGTCGTAAATATTTCGGATGAGACTGCATTGATTTCACTAGTCGATAAACCCAATAAGTTAATAATCCCGACGCGTCCTGCAAGGGATTCGCTGACATTCTGCATCATGACAAATGCCTGTGATCCGGTGATCCAAAAATCCCCGTTACGCTTTGATTTATCAACCGCCATTTTGATATACGGAAATAATTCGGCAGCAGCATATTGGATTTCATCAATCAAAACAGGCGGTGTATATCTTTGCAAAAATAATGCGGGGTCACTCTTTGCTAGGTATCGGATATCCGGGTCGTCCAATGTCACGATTTTGCGGTTAGGCTCTGCCAATCTTTCGAGCATCGTCGATTTTCCTACTTGGCGCGGGCCGGTTACAAGCATTACGGGAAATGTTGCTGATGCTTTTCGGACAGTATCTTCTAGCGCTCTTTGTATATACACAAACAAACACCTCGCCTAAAGTAAAATACAATTTTATAATAGACGAATTTACTTATTTTGTCAAGTGACTTGGATGTTGTTACCAATTTGAAAAATATTCGATCACAATTCCTCGATATTTTGACGCTTGTGTTAACGCACCCGGTGCCTGACACCAACTTATCAACTTATTGTTTACCTTGTGAAAACTAGGGTTCGACAGTCTATAGGTACGAGAGTATACTCAAAACCTTTGCATAAAGATTGCTCTCTCACAGAGGATGATAGATAGAGGAACTTGCCGACCTGAAGGTGAAAAATGTCCGGCTATCCTCACCCGCAGTAATTACCCTACATGGTAAATGGGACAAAACCAGACAGGTCCCGATTCTCGGAAAAACAAAAGAGCTCTTGACAGTCTATCCAGGGATTATTTATGGCGCGAAGGGTCTTGTATAAACATCACATAACTGCTAATATGTAAATACAATGTGATCACTGGATAAGGAGGAATTACAATGGAATTGGACATTATTAAAATTGGTAATTCTAAAGGAATTCGGATTCCTCATGCAGTTTTAAGGCAATGTGGTATAGATTCGAAAGTGGAATTGGTAGTCGAAGACAATTGTATCATCATAAAACCTGTGAGCACCCCTCGCCAAGGCTGGGCTGAGGCATTGCAACTTATGCACAAAAATAACGATGATGTTTTGTTAATCTCTGAGGAGATTGACAATGAATTGTTGGAGGTATGGGATGAACCAAACCATTGAGCAGTATTCTTTATATTGGGTTGATCTGAATCCTACGAAAGGAGCAGAAATTAATAAAACAAGGCCATGCGTGGTTATATCTCCTCTAGAAATGAATGAGCATCTTCGTACGGTTATGATCGCTCCAGTTACAAGTAGGGGTAGGGAAGGATATCCTACCCGTGTTAGGCTTACCATAAGTGATGTGGCTGGGTGGATTGTATTAGACCAGATTCGGACGGTTGACAAAGCAAGGCTTTGCGAGAAAATCGGAGTTCTGGAGGCAGCTACAATACTCAATGTGAAATGTACTATCAGGGAAATGTTGGTAGAGTAAGGCTGTCCTAGAAGGGTCAGGTGCCTGACACCAACTTATCCCAACTTATCAACCATCATGACTGGCGGCACAATGGGGAATGAAAATGGAGTAACGCACTAAATAAACAGGCTCTCTTGTGAAATAGACAGGTGCCTGTTTTTAAATACCTTTTTTTGACAATCCTAAGAAATAGGACAAGAACAGAGGATGTAAATAACATTGGTGGTATTAAACCCCGTTTATCAACCTATCAAGATAGCCCAAGAGTACAATGGAGTGTTGCATTTTCTTACCAAAGAGGAGAATAGCAGTAAGGGGGTACGGGGGTCAGGTGCCTGACACCAACTTATCNNTGTTTAGCTTGTGAAAACTAGGGATCGACAGTCTGTAGGCACGAAAAGTGCCTCAAAACCTTTGCATTAAAATTGATCGAGGGACGCCCTCCCGTCAGCCTTCCCAAAGGGGTCATACCCTCACACAATGGGAAACGATCTGACAATTCGAATGTAACACAATGTAGTTGTGTTACATTGGAGTTATTTTAAAATAGTGAATTACAGAGGGAAATATATTTCCTTTTTAAGGCATCGAATACCACAAACCACAAACTTACTATATAATATAGTTAAGAGGTAAAAGATTACCCTATTCAAAATTGGTCAGATACGCCGATCGTTGCTATAGGTATAAAATAATGCAGGAATTTAATCATTTGTGTTGAATCAGTCTTTATAAGCTATTAAAGCCATTCCTCGTAATGAACTGGCTCAGTAGCAGCTATTAGAGCCGGAGGAAATGCAAGTTGTACCTGCAATTTAACCCTAGAGAAAATCTATACCACGGGACTATAGATATATATAGTAAAGTCTTTCTTGATCATGGCATAAGAATAATAACACGACAGAACGGTAGAGTTGATTTTGGTGCAGGGTTTTACCTTTCAGTCGGTAATTTCAAACAGGCAGCAGTTTGGGCAAGACAGAAAGCCGAATTTCCAGTTTATATTGAAGAAGTTCTTGATCTAAATGGAGTAACCCGTAGGGACTTCTACGCTATGAGTCAGGACTTTAAACCGAAAGTACTTGTTTATAAGATTAAGGATATCGCAACATGGCAACAATTAAATAAGAAAGAGTTTACTGTTGATAATGCGGAGTGGAAAGATTATGTTTGGAACTGGAGAAATGCAAATCCGATACCAAACCAAGAATTTGATTGGGTTTTTGGACCTCTAGCTGATAATAAGCTAGATGGCCGTCCAAACGAGATTTTTGGCAAATCCAGTTGTAATCAACTATCCGTCCATACTTCAAGAGCAATAGATTTACTGGAAATAGTAGACTGTCGGGAGGTGTAGGTAAATGCCATTAACTAAAAAACAAAACGAGAGAAAAAGGGTGTCTTTAAATAATATAGAAGGTATTAAGGATATGATTCTAAAAAGTCAAGTGGAGGTTATTCGTTCAAATCCAATAGCACTGAGTTCTTCATTGATAGGAAAGAAACATAACGGAGTAGTAGAAAGAGGTAGGGTCGTACGGGCAAAGCATGCTTCCCGTGAGCCATATCGTCATATGGTATCCCTAATTGCGAGAGAACTGACTATGACTTTTGGTAAAACCGATGAACAAGCTTGGAAGTTGTTGAAGAAAGTAAGGATTGGATCATTGTTAGCTAAACATCCATTGAGTTTACACGAGTCACCGCAAAATTGGGCGGTTGGGATTCTTACTAAAGCTAAAGAGTGGGATACTCTGGATAGGTACTACTCACAGTAATACAACCAATGGGTCGTTGTCTTAGAGATTTACTTGAACTACTGGGACTTTGCTTTTTTGAAAGGGCAAGGTCTTTTTATTTGCTCGCCTCGCGGTTCCCGCTCAGTCGGGGGTCGGTCGGGGACTGGTACTTC
>DOPS01000345.1:0-7000 GCA_003512645.1 Desulfosporosinus sp. | reverse complement strand
CTTATTGTTTAGCTTGTGAAAAGTATACTCGCCTCGCTCCGGGCTTGGTAGGGGACTGGTTAGTGCGACACGTTTCTAGGTCTACTCGCCGGAACGGTTCCCGGTGGTCCCCGTTCCAGAAAGGGCCCTGGAACTTTTGTTTTCCTGGAAAATTCGGCAATACTTAACGTAACATCACTTATAGGACTCAATTCGAGCATGAAGTAATGCTCGCGCTAACCGTCATACAATTCTGAAGAATACCTGGAGGCCTGTTTAACAGGCATTCCAGGTATTCTTCAATGTGACACAAGAAGATTGTGTCACATTAAGAAAGAGAGTCAATATTTTAGCTGATGATGAAAGAAGAGGTGGAATAATCACTCTGCCAATGGTAAAATATAACTAAATAAAATATGGGGAAGGAATGAAAAATTATGGCTATAAAAAAGCTCGTGCGATTTGACTGGGCTATGAAATATATACTGCGTAACAAGGCTAATTTTGATGTACTTGAAGCGTTTATTTCCAACTTGTTAAGAGAAACAATCGTTATAGAAAATATTTTAGAAAGCGAAAGTAATCGAGAAGCTGAAAATAGAAAATTTAACCGGGTTGACTTAAAGTGCAAAGATTCACAAGGGAAACAAATTATTATTGAAATACAAAACCAACGAGAGGCAGATTACCTTCAACGATTGCTTTGGGGTACGTCAAAGGCAGTTGTGGAAGGTTTGGAGCTGGGGAAGGGCTATAGCGAAGTTGTGAAAGTTATATCTATCAGTATTCTGTATCATACCATGCGAGTGGATGAAAAAGAGAACACGGATTTTATATATTATGGTACAACAGAGCTGATTGGGCTTCATACGAAAAAACCGCTTATTCTGCACGAATCTAAAGCGAAACAGATAGAAACACCTGTCGTTACCAGCAAAAATGTATTTCCAGAATACTACATGATTTATGTTGAAAAATTTGAAGATATGATAAATGAGGCTATTGACGAATGGGTATATTTCTTCAAGCATGGTGCAATACGTGAGGACTTTAAGTCACCAGGAATCCTGCTGGCGGCTAAGAAGCTGGACTATCTAATGATGAGCGAGGAAGAACGACGGGGATATGACGACTATCTTGCTTACCTAGGGCAGGAGTTGGGGATATTAGAAACTGCAAAAGAAGAAGGCAGAGAAGAAGGCAGAGTACTGACAGCCAAGGCGGCTTTAAAGAAAGGGTTAGAGGTCGAACTCATCGCAGAAATAACTGGACTCCCTCTAGAAGAGATCCTGAAATTGCAAAGCGATATCATTCCCTGATCGACCGGGGGACCGGTGTTGCGCCAGCAGGAGCTTCCCGATAGGGTCAAAAGGGAACCCGGTGCCTGACACCAACTAAGGGAACCCGGTGCCTGACACCAACTTATCAACTTATTGTTTAGCTTGTGAAAAGTATACTCGCCTCGCTCCGGGCTCGGTAGTGCTCGGGTCGGAAAAGGCCTTCGAAGTTCGTCTTCGGGGGTCGTCTTTTCCTCCCCAAGGGGACTGTGCGTTGCGGAACCCGGTGCCTGACACCAACTTATTATTCGCCGGTTCAGGGCGCTTTGCCAAGGGTCGCTGATCTGCTACAGGAGCCCCGTTCTCAATGTCGTAAACTTAATATGTAATAAAAAGGGAATGACAAAAAAGTAAAAATATTTTCTGGAATAATTACAATAAATATAAAAATGCACTTGACAAGTGCTGACTATCCCCATAATCGAATTGGATACCATTATTTGGTATATCAATTTGAGATGGGTGACGCCGATGAAAAGAAATGGGTTATTCCTAGAATGTAGCCGACTTATTTATGAAATTATTGAAAACTACGAGTATCTTATTAGTGTAAGAAAAGAACCCAACGATTTTTCGAGGATGGGGAAAATGGGATTTAAGAATATGATCTTGTTTATTTTGAATTTTTCAAGAAAGAGTTTACAGGCTGAATTGAATTCTTTTTTCAAGAACATTCACGGAACAACCGATGGGGTAAGAAAGCAAGCCTTTTCTCAAGGACGACAAAAGATATTACCTGAAGCATTTATTATTCTTCATGAAGAGCTGATTAAGACGGTGTACACTGCAACCGATCTGAAGTTGTACAAAGGATACAGACTTTGCGCAATTGATGGATCAACACTTGAACTACAAAATACTGAAGAATTGAGAAACGTGTTTGGTTATGCGGAAAATGGAAAGGTAGAAATAGCAAGGGCCAGGATATCCGGCCTTTATGATGTAGAAAATAACATCATGATCGATGCGATTATCGACAATTATAAATCGTCAGAGAGAGCCCTCGCCATCAGACATGTAGGAAAGCTTAAAAACTATGGCTTGCAAAACGATCTGATCCTGTTTGATAGAGGCTATCAGTCAAAGGAGCTTATTGCAAAGTTGATTGACAATGACCTTCATTTCGTGATGAGGTGTACCCTAAATTTTTTAAAGAAAGTTAATAATGTGAAGGGAAGCGACGAAGAGATTACATTTAGACATTCGGGTTACGATTATACAATTAGAGTGCTGAAATTTGCTCTTGATGACGGTACGATAGAGACGTTAGTCACGAATGTGTTTGATAAAAGCTTTACTGTAGCTGATTTTAAAGTCTTATATTTTAAGAGATGGGGCATCGAAATAAAATATGATGAACTGAAACAAAGGCTTCAACTTGAAAATTTTGATGGTGTAAAAGAAATAGCCGTTCTGCAAGATTTCTATGCCACCATATTTTTGGCGAATATGACTGCGTTAGCAAAAATGCAATCCGATGAAATCATACAAGAAAAGCATGAAGAAAAAGAATTAAAATACACCTATAAAACGAATGTAAATATTATGGTGAGTGAATTAAAAGACGAATTGGTCCTTATCATGATGGAAAAAAACGAAAAGAAACGTAAACGTAGGTATAATAAACTATTGCAGGAAATTGCGAGAAACGTTATTCCCATAAGACCTGATAGGCACAATGAGCGTAACTTTAAAACTACCAGAGACAGATATCCAATGAATGCAAGGCGAGGTTTGTAATAATTAATAGTAGCCTTGATTCCCGTGAAAAATTATACCTACATTAATAAACCCTGATTTTACAGGCATTTTGGTGGTTTTGCAGGTATAAAAATTATACCTGCAAATTGAATTGAGAATCATTATTTTTGTTGACTATTCAGGTACTCAGTTTATCAACCACAGATTACACAGATTACACAGATTACACAGAATAAATACATTTTTACATTTTGGCTCTAAACTATAAATCGCTTGTAACTCAATTGATATTCGCCAAAGCTGATAAAAGGCCGGTTTAATCCTGTAGCATTGAGATAATTGATAATTATCACTTCTTCAATGACTCCCCATCTTCGCCATTTTTCTATACTTAATCCTTCTTAATCTGTGAAATCTGTGTTAATCTGTGGTTTCTCTTATCGTTCCTTTCATGTGTAATCTGTGGTTCCCCATTCAGAATTCCCCAAGGCGTATTTACAGTGTTTCTCCTTGTAGGTATAAAAAAATGCGGAATTTTAGGTAGTAGGTATAACGAAAATCATAAATTGAGATGGCGGTGATAGAACTCAAAAACTATCTGGTATTGGTTGGTAACTTATTGAAAAATTTGCGCCTTATAAGGCTTATTTGAGTGTATGGTTTTTTCGTCAACCTATTATTTTACAATTAAGTTCTGATTTCCCTTAATAGATATATGGTAATTAATTGGTATATTAAATTGATGACATTGGCCCCGTTCTTACACCAGCGTTGCAATGTTCGTACGGATATACCAATTTCTTCACAAGCCAGCTGTTGACGTGCTCCGCTTGCTACGGCTATTTCTACCAGCTTAATAATTATGTCGCGATTCACAGTGCTGGTTAGGCTTCCTCGTCCTTTGGTCCCCAAATCGCATTGATGTTTTTTCTTAGAACTAACAAGGCTGCCGTTTCAGCGAGTGCTGACTCTTTTCGCTGAAGTTCCTTCTTAACTCGCTTTAGTTCCTTTTCAGTTTCTTTTTCTCGCCGTTGTGAAGTGGCTAGTTCCTGAGCAACACCGCCGTTAGCCTGAAGGAACCCGGTGCCTGACACCAACTTATTAGGGGACCGGTGCCTGACACCAACTTATCTGACACCAACTTATCAACTTATTGTTTAGCTTGTGAAAAGGTGGGGACAGGTGCTCGGGTCAGAAAAGGCTGAATATTTCGGTGCGGTAGAACGGCAATCCAAATTCGTCACGAATTTGACCTACACCCAGGCGGGGCATACTTCTTGGGATCCCTATCGGTGACTGCTCCACACAGTAGTTAAGAAAATCAGTAAGACAACCGTTTAATTTATCGGTTGTCCTTGCAGTAAATAAGTGTATGTTATTGAAAAATGTGCTTTATCAGTAGGAAAACGGTAGTGAAGGTCGAATACTGTATTAGTATTTTCAGTGTAGGGTGCCTGACATTAATTATCTGAATAATTGGATAATTGTTTAGCGCTAAATATTGTAACATGTCAATATTGTTGGTGGGGGTTGTGATGGGTAGAAGACCAAGAGCAAAATTTAAGGGAGCAATCTTCCATGTAATAAAGAGAGGAAACACTAGAGAGTACATATTTAGAGCAGAAGAAGATAAAGAATATTTTTTGACGTATTTAGAAGATGCTAACACAGATGGAGTTTTTAATCTGAATCCCTTCAGGGGTTGACTATGTAACTTAATGTGGTTGAGTTACATTCAAGGTAAGGTACAAGAAAACCTCCTGATAGTTTAGGAGGCTTTGCAGAATGTAACTTATATTCTTTTCCAATATATATTTTGACGCTTATGTTTAATGCCATCAACCCAAATGACTGCATTCAGTTCATCGACATCAAATATAAGTATAACTTGATAGAGTCCAAGTCTTGCCCAATAACCTTCCAGCTTTCCGTATGGAATTTGCTTGGCAGTAAGGGTTGGAGTATGAGTTAACCGAGTAAAAGAATCATTGAAAATGCGTTCCTTAACTGCGGGGGGATAAGCTAACATGTTTGCCAGTTCATTTAAACTTGTCTGCGTCCAGTAAACCTTATACTTTTTGTTCACGCTCAAACACCTCAGTTTTTTTGCGCAAATAGTCTAGGCCTGCCTGCTGTTCAAACACTCTATCAGATTTCCGATCATCGCGGCTTTGCTGAATTTGTTGAAATAAAGTAGCATCTTCAGCTAAAGATTTGATGTCTAAGCTATCAACGATTTGCTCTTCAATCCAAACGTTGACATCAAATTCATCTTCAATGACTCGAATAAGGTCGGATATATCCAGCATTTCCTTGTGCTTAAATTTATCATATAGCTGATTTGGTGTAATGTACTTCAAGAAAATCACCTTCCTTTACATTAACATTATACAGTAAGAGGAAAGCTATTTCACGTAAAATCTTTGCTCGGGTCGGAAAATGGGACCGGTGCCTAATGGGACCGGTGCCTGACACCAACTTATAACTTATCAACTTATTGTTTAGCTTGTGAAAACTATACTCACCTCACTCCGGGCTCGGTAGGGGACTGGTTGGTGCGACACGTTTCTGGGTCTACTCGCTGGAACGGTTCCCGGTGGGCCCCGTTCATGCTCGGGTCGGAAAAGGCCTTCGAAGATCGTCTTCGGGGGTCATCTTTTCCTCCCGAAGGGGACTGGTATTGCGTCAGGATAAGTCTGGTAAAGGGGAATGCCGGTGGGCTGAAACCTTTAGAAGGAACCTAGCAGGGAGGAAGTGACCTGCCCGGTAAAGTCTGGTCAACAGCCGGAAGCGAGTCTTGCATATTAGGAAGCGATTCCTGGTGTGAAGCGTAGACAGCAAGTGCAAAAGCTGTGTGATTGAGCCTCGAAAACCCTTTTCGTTGGAGCTTTCGTTTTTACCAGGTCGAGAGCAGTACAAGGGTACCTTATAGACCTAGTGCCATTGTCCGACCGGGGTCGAAGAGCAGAGCAAATGCACAAGAGGTTCCCCAGGAACCTGAGAGAAACGTAATTGTCAAAAACTCTGCACATACCAAAAAACATTAGGAATTGAGATAATTACCTCAAGACTATTTGAGGAGGAATTATCCATGACTCACGAAGAGCAGTCCATCATCAGACGCCAGCAGATAAACGATTACCGTGCATCTGGCCAGACCGCTGCCGCATGGAGCTCAGAAAACAACCTAAGTATCAATACACTCCGGTACTGGTTGACCAAATGCAACCGCGAAGAGATAGCTGACCCTCAGCAGGAAAGCTTTATCGAATTGAAGCAGACATCCATTAAGGAAGTTCCGGTTATTGTTAAGATCGGAGCTGTTTCCATAGAGCTGTATTCTGGCTTTCAAGTGGAGACTCTGCGCGAGGCTATTGCTACTATTCGTTCCATATGAGCATAAACGCTGCCGGCCTCAAAATATTTCTTTCATGCAAGCCCTGCGATATGCGGAAAAGCATCGAAGGTCTTGCGACATTAGTGCAAACGCAACTTCAAATGGATCCATTTGAAAAGTGTCTCTACGTGTTCTGCAACCGAAACTGTGACAAATGTAAAATTCTTCATTGGTCAAATAACGGTTGGTGGTTGTATTATCGAAAACTGAGTCAAGGAGTCTTCCGATGGAAGTTTCACGAAAACAAACTAGTCCTTGAGGTTTCCGAACAGCAGTTTAGGTGGCTTTTGGATGGTTTATCTATGGATCAGCCATCGGCACACAAACCAGTTAAACAGAGGATTATACTTTGATCAGATCCTCGAAAATCTTAAACTAAATTTGCTCAAAACGCCCTATTTTCGCCTATTTCAGGCCTTTTTACCTCTATTATCCTGTGATTCTCGGCTAGTCTATTATATAATGAGGCTATGGATAATGAGATAAAATTACCTGAAAAATCACAACTGTGCTCGGGTCGGAAAAGGCCTTCGAAGTTCGTCTTCGGGGGTCGTCTTTTCCTCCCTAAGGGGACTGGTACTTCCCG
>DOPS01000324.1:0-37980 GCA_003512645.1 Desulfosporosinus sp. | reverse complement strand
TCTGGACTAATAGGCTTTGTGATCGGAGACTTATTTTTATTTCAAGCGTTTGTGCAAGTGGGTTCCCGGATATCAATGTTGATTATGGCTTCAGTACCACCAATTACTACTATAGCCGGTTTCTTGATAATGGGGGAAAGAATCTCGTTATTAGGTCTAACCGGTATGCTGATTACTATTGCAGGAATTTCCCTCGTGATTCTCACCAAAAGTTCAACGGACAAAAAAGTAAAGTTTTCTCATCCAATCAAGGGATTAGTCTATGCTTTCATTGGTGCACTAGGGCAAGCCTTCGGACTAGTTCTTAGTAAATTTGGTATGGGATCATATAACCCCGTTGCTGCCACTCAAATAAGGATAATTGCGGGGATTATCGGCTTCACTCTCGTCATTACAGTTTCGAAGAACTGGGAAAACGTCTATAATGCATTAAGAGATTCAAAGGCGATGAAAAATATCTCAATAGGATCCCTTTTTGGGCCATTCATAGGAGTTTCGCTTTCATTGGTAGCGGTTCAGTATGCCCCGACGGGGATTGTCTCTACGATCATGTCCATTACTCCGATTCTAATAATTCCAGTATCGATTTTTATTCTTAAAGAAAAGGTATTTCCAAAGGAAATTTTCGGAGCCTTTATAACTCTTGTAGGAGTTTCGCTTTTATTCCTGTAAAAGATAAACAGGCAACCCCCTAATCGCCCAAAGAAGAAAAGAAAAGTACTCATTTTGCCCATAGCCTAGCAAGCTGGTTCTTACGGGACTACATCTCTTGTATAATGTATTTCGCCAAAAAGTCCTAGACACATTTCGTTAGGGCTACTATAATAAAAGCATACTTGCAAGACTGAGAGAGCAAAGAAGCTCTAAGGGGCGTTTTAGAACGCTTTTTAGAGCTTCTTTTTTATGTAATTTAGTTGGTATATAGTTTAGGTTAGTATTCAGGGCAACTGTGCTTCCGCTGGTCATCCAAGATGGTGAGAAAAGACCGCCGAAGCTAAGGCCTAAGGCATGTATGTCCGGACAAATTTCTTTATACGAGGAGGTAAGTTTGATGCCAATAAATACTGGAGATGTGTCTTTCGTAGTTATCTGTACTATACTAGTCTTTCTGATGACCCCTGGATTGGCATTATTCTACGGAGGTATGGTCAGAAAACGTAATGTGCTTTCTATCATGATGCAAAGCTACGCCGCCATAGGATTGGTCACAGTTATTTGGGTCTTATTTGGATACTCTTTAGCCTTCGGACCAGATCAGGGTCATTTAATAGGAAATCTAGATTGGGTAGGTCTAAAAGGTGTTGGGCTTTCGCCTAACCCTGATTATGCTCCTACAATCCCCCATTTGTTGTTCTTCTTGTTCCAACTGATGTTCGCGATCATTACACCAGCGCTAATCAGCGGAGCAACTGCTGAAAGACTACGTTTTACTGCCTTTATATTATTTATACTTTTTTGGAGTATCTTTGTTTATATCCCACTGGCCCATTGGGTCTGGGGAGTGGGTGGCTGGATGCGCAATCTCGGTGTCTTGGATTTCGCCGGTGGCACAGTCGTAGAAATGGCTTCAGGAGTGTCGGGATTGGTGGCAGCCTTTGTCGTAGGCAAGCGAATCACAGTGGGTTATGAATGGAACATTCCCCATCATATGCCCAACGTCCTTTTTGGCGGCGGATTGTTATGGTTTGGTTGGTTCGGATTTAACGCAGGGGGGGCAATGGGGGCAAATGGCGTGGCAATTCTAGCGCTTGCAACAACCCAAATAGCCGGAGCTGCCGGAATGATAGGGTGGGCACTAATTGAATGGCTCCATCGTCGCCAGATCACAGCTTTCGGTGCTGTGAGCGGCATCATTTCGGCACTTGTGGCAATCACACCTGCAGCAGGATATGTCTCAACCGGTAGTTCACTCCTGATTGGCTTTATTGCTGGAGGAGTGTGTTATTTAGGAGTAAGTATACTTAAGGCCAAACTGGGCTATGATGATGCCTTAGATGTCTTCGGAATACATGGAATCGGAGGGACTTGGGGTACTATTGCTACCGGGATTTTTGCAGATCTAAGTCTTAATCCACAAGGGAAAAACGGGTTAATTAATGGCGGAGGAATGGAACCGGTCTTTATTCAATTAATTGCAGTGGCGGTAACCTATTTATTTACTGGTATCATGACGTTTCTCATCTTAAAGGGAATAGCTATATTCACCCCGCTTAAGGCTACGGATGACGAACAAGCGAACGGTTTAGATTTAACTCAGCATAGGGAAAAGGCCTATCCCGATTTCGAACTTAGTGAGAATGTATTTATTTAAAGAGCATTTTCACCGTGTTCGCCCGTTCGGATACGGATCGCCTCTAAGATGTCATAGACAAAAATTTTGCCGTCTCCAAATTCTCCAGTTTTTGATGCCTCCGCAATGGCGGCGATAACTTTCTCTGCTTTTTCCGTGGGAACGACCACTTCAAGTTTTATCTTCGGCAAAAGCCTAGTTTCGATTTCTTGACCACGGTAAATTTGAGTGTACCCTTTTTGTTTTCCGAATCCCATAACATTAGAGACGGTCATCCCTTGCACATTGATGTTCGATAACGCAATTTTAACGTCATTTAATTTCTCAGGTCTAATAATCGCTTCGATCTTTTTCATAATGTCACCCTTTAATCTTAAAATTTAATCCTAAATAAGCTACAATCCCATACAGTATATCAGAAGTTTTCTTTGGATAATATGCCTTAAAATGAAAAGCCGGGCTTAAGCCCGGCTTTGAGGAGTCTTTTTCTTGAAAGGGGAATTTTTCCCTCGGTCTGGTTTACCTGTTTGCGCTTTGTCGGTCGCTTTATTTGACATCAAGATGCCTCCTTTGTGATTAGCTTGGATTATAAGTTGTTTGTCCATCCCGGCCATAATCTGTACGTCCGTCCTGATCGGCTTGGTGGCTGCTATTAGGTAGCTCTTCGCGTTTAGGAAATGGTTTTTTACTTGGTTTGGGCTGATCCATAGTATTTCTCCTTAAAGTTGGAATACATTTAGGATACCCTAGGAATGGATAATTATGTTGAGATTGCATTAGATTTTCCCAACGAATTTAAAATCCCTTAGGATGCCAGTCATTCCAGGTTGCCAGTAAGCGGGCACCCCTAGACCAGTCGCTTCTTCATAGATCAGACCCTGAATTACTCGAATAATCTCAGCGATGTTACGACCAACTTCAGGTGGATAGAGGCTGACATACTTAACCTTTCGATCTGGAGCAATGATAAAAGTTGCTCGGAAGGCAATTCCCAATTCTGCTCTAAGTACTCCATATTGATGCGTTATGAAATGGGAACGGTCGGATAATAACGGATATTGTATGGTACGTGCGGAGGGAGATATTTCTGCGAAGATTTTATGAGAATAGACGCTGTCGGTGCTAATCGCTAAAACTTGAACACCAAGATTCCTGAATGTCTCCTGCCGGGCAGCCACGGCTGCCAATTCAGTCGGTCAGACAAAGGTAAAATCACCAGCATAGAAGAATAAGAGCACCCATTGATTTTGGAAATCATTAAGACGGATGGTCACTTTGTTGCCACCATCATAGGCCTCGGCTTCAAAATCCGGCGCAAGCTGGGTTGGAATAATCATTTTTATAACCTCCCCCTGAAGATACATTCCGTTTACTTTTATGTAAGCCCAGGGTACTTTGACACCTTCTAGAGACTAAACTATAGGATCATCATTTTTGATATCTGTTACATTTGAAGCGTCTTTGAGGACGAAAAAAGGGATCCCCTTAGAACTTGGGAGATCCATATAAGAGGACTAACTACATGAAAAAAACGGAAATGAACCTAACATCTCCGGCATGTTTTTGACCAAAATTTGAGATTGTCTGTTTATATATTCAGAGATTATATTGACAGGACATAAGACAAATGTTAGACTCAGCGTAATGAATTGAATAAACTATGCTCTTATCCGGAGTGGTGGAGGGACTAGCCCGATGAAACCCGGCAACCAGCTTGACACGCTATGATTTCATGGCATGCACAAAGCATGGTGCTAATTCTTGCAGGAGATTCTTCTGACAGATAAGAGGAGCGTCGAAATTTAAAAATTGGCCTCTTCTGTTTGCAGAAGAGGTCTTTTAGCACTATCAAACAGTAAAAAATTCTGGAGGAATAAGAAGCGCCTAAGTGTAACAAATCTGGAGGTGGGGACGTTCATGAGTGTTGAAAAGACATATGCTGAGATTAATGCCAAGATTAAAACTGGCAAAGCAGTCGTGGTAACTGCAGAAGAACTTATAGCCCTGGTAGAGGAAAAGGGTCTCTCTCAAGCTGCCCAAGAAGTCGATGTGGTAACGACAGGTACCTTTGCGCCCATGTGTTCTTCAGGTGCCTTTTTGAGTTTCGGACATACAAAACCCCGCATGAAAATGCAGAAAGTATGGCTGAACGGTGTATCGGCGTATACTGGCGTAGCGGCTGTTGACGCCTATATCGGCGCCACGGAGATGCCGGATAATGACCCATTAAACAGCAACTATCCGGGTGAATTTAAGTATGGCGGAGGTCATGTCATTCATGATTTAGTGGCACGCAAATCTGTCAAATTGAAAGCGTTAGCCTATGGCACAGACTGTTATCCACGCCAAAATCTTGAAACCACTATTACGCTAGATGAGATAAATGAGGCGATCCTTTTTAATCCGCGTAATGCCTATCAGAATTACAACTGTGCGGTAAACCTGACCGATCGGACGATTTATACCTATATGGGCATGATTAAACCTCATTTGGGGAACGCCAATTATTCAACTTCAGGACAACTGAGCCCGCTCTTAAAGGACCCTCATTTTAAGACGATCGGGGTAGGTACAAAAATATTTCTTGGCGGCGGAGTTGGATATGTCGCTTGGAACGGTACACAACATTTCCCGTCCATGATTAATGTAGAAGACCAGGAACTAGGTAGTGCAGGGGGAACACTCGCCGTCACCGGGGATCTGAAACAAATGAGCCCTAGATGGCTTGTCGGTACCAGTTACCTTGGGTATGGAGCAACCCTCAGTGTTGGAATAGGGGTTCCCATTCCGATTCTTAATGAAGATATCGCTCGGTATGCTGCTAAGAAAGATGAAGAACTGTTTGCCCCAATTGTGGACTATGGGGAAGCATATCCCTCATTTACACCGGGTAATCTGGGGTATGTTAGTTATGCAGACCTAAAGAGTGGAAAGATCCAGGTGAATGGCAAAGAGATCACTACTGCTCCATTGTCAAGTATGCCGCGGGCCCGTGAAATCGCCTCAACTTTAAAAGGGTGGATTCAAAAAGGCGAATTTCTCCTGACAGAACCGGTTAAAGCGCTTCCCTCACCCGCTGACGGCTTTATCGCTCACAGTATTAAGGAGGATTGATGAAAGTGTCGCCAAAGAGAATAGTTTTACGTTTTGGAACAGACATTTCGGTAAAGCCCATAGTCTATCGTCTGGTTAAAGATTATGACTTAGTGGTCAATATAGTTAAAGCGGACGTCAACCCGCAAAAAGAAGGAACTATGATCCTAGAGGTTACCGGGGACCAAAGTGAAGAAGGACTTAGCTATTTACGAGATCTGGGAGTTTCAGTTCAGAACCTTAACCAAGAAATTGTACGAAATGAAGAAAAGTGTGTGATGTGCGGGGTGTGCACTGGCATTTGCCCGACCGGTGCCTTATATATGGAGCGTCCCTCTATGGAAGTCTTCTTTGATGGGGACCAATGTGTTTTTTGTCAACTATGTACAAAAGTCTGCCCTATGAAGGCAATGGAGGTCCGTCTATAATTGGATTTCGTAGAACGCAGTTATCGGCAGCGTCATCGCCAGGAGGATCTGGTCCATTTTCAAGTGACTGTGGGGGAAACAGACCTAGATATTGGGGTGCGGAAAGAACGGCTTACAAAAGACTTGCTGGAATGGGTAGAGGAGACGATTCGGGCCTGTCGTAGACCGCTTGAGGATTATATCCAGAGAGACCCCGGCTTTGTGGAGGCTTTAGCACCTTATACGATATTGCCAAATGCCCCCTTAATTGTCCAGACTATGGCGGAAGTCGGTCGTCTTGCAGGTGTGGGGCCAATGGCGGCGGTCGCCGGAGCCGTGGCCGAGTTAGTGGGGAAATCGATTGCCAAGCGTTCCCGGGACGTCATTGTAGAAAATGGCGGCGACATCTTCTTGCGTACGAGTCGCATTCGCAAGGTTGGGATATTTGCAGGGGATTCGCCGTTGTCGAATCGAGTGGCGATTGAGATTCGACCGGAACAAACCCCCCTAGGAATTTGTACATCATCGGGTAAAGTGGGGCATTCTTTGAGCTTTGGCAAAGCGGATGCCGTTGTCGTGATCTCTCCTTCAGTCCCCTTGGCAGATGCGGTAGCAACAGCTACTGGGAATCTTATTAAAACGTCAGACGATTTAGAAAGAGCCCTAGAATTTGCCGCAGAGATCAAAGGAGTTACGGGTGTAGTAGTTATTAAAGACGATCGCCTAGCAGTATGGGGAAGCGTAAAGTTAATCCCTATGAATGCTTAAGGTAAGTAACGATATCATAAATTGAAGGTACTGGTTTCTAATAGGAAGAGATTGGCCAAGTGGGGCTAATCCCTTCCTGTTTTGTTTATTAATAATATTTAACTAAGACAAAGAAAAAAACCTCCCCGTCGGGAGGTTTAAAGTTTTTGCGCTAATGTCTTTAGGTTCTTTTTATATAATTGGTACAACCTCAATTTAGCATGAATTAGGAGAGGAATCAATGCCCATTTCTTGGATATAAGTTCGATGAGGCCAACCGCACCCTTTTCCGGGAAGGCAATCGAATTAACATCCTGTACTATCCGAAAATAGGTTTGTGAAGTTCCCCATTTACTAGAGAATTGAGCATGAGTTAGTTTTTTGCACTTTAGGTTTAGTTTATTGTGCTATTTCCCTGGGTTTAACGATAGGATAAGTTGAAAGTGCTTTGTGAATCGTCCCATAGTGGAGGGCTAAAATGAGAAGAAATTTGAAAGGGATGTTTAATACAGTCTATAACGGAGATTTTCAGAAAATTAGTAAGGAACAACTTCAGTTTCCTGAGGCGTGGCTTCAAATTGGAGGAAATCATGAAACGAGATGGAGTTTTAGACCCCAGTCCACGGAGACCTTTTTAGAAATCAGCAATACGACTTCAAGCAGAGCAGGTATCATTCAATCACAGGAAGCTTCCACATTAAGAATTTGGGTTCAGGCTCAAAATTAAGTTCTTATACATAAAATATTAAACAAATTTAAAATTTATTTTGATTTAAAAGCGTTAAAGGTGGGGCGGAAATGACTGAAACAAATCAAGTCTATAATAGTCATTTCCTGTTATGGCAAGAAAATCATCCGGATTTCCCGGACGGATGGGTTCAAGCGGGCGGAGATTCGGCGACAAAGTGGGAGTGGACTGGCTTGCCAGATGGTCCAAGGGCTATTAAGATTGTTCATCCGTCGGGGCCAAGAGCGGGCATTATGCTAGAAAATAATGTTGTGATATCTGCGGGCGAAGGCCAACGCTGGGAAATAAAAGTCGTTCTAGAGACTGAGCCAGCTGGGATTATTTGCTATATTCGAGTATATCTCGGTGCGGTGAGTCAATTACTATTCTCTGTGCGACCTAGCTCCGAGCCGGAAGAATATTCCCGAGTTTTTTCCACACCAACAGGAGTAACTGGACTACGAGTTGAGGTTGGAATTCTCGGGGAGGGAATGGTTACAGTTCACGAGATTCAAGGCTGGAGGCTGTATCCTAAGCGAGCATTACGGCTTGATGAGAAAGGGCAACTATATGTCCGTCACATCGATTCCATCGGGGTTATTCAAACACCTGTCCCGGTAAGACTAATTAGCCCAATTCCCATACCTGTCGATGTGAGAACCCCTATTAAAACAGACTTGCGGGATTTGACACCGTCTCGTGACGGCATCAAAATCTACGCGAGTAATGGAAATCCCATTGAGTCAACCCTGGAGGGTTCAGTTCAAATTAAGATGTCCGGAAGAAGGTATGTTCAAAGTGCAGAAACGGTAACTGCCTCTAACGTTTTCGTTTCGACCATACCAAAGGATGTATCTGAGCTAAGCGTTTATTCTTATGCAGTCCATAATACTGGAACAAAGGGAGCAATTGTGCAACTACAAATCAGTCCAGATGGAGTTATCTGGACTGCGGATGATTTGGAATGCGAGATATTGTCGGGGGCACTTGCCGTTTTTACCCCGAATCGTTTTCTGCGGTATGTACGATTAATTCACCGTTCTGAATTCACTAATCCTCTCAGGATTTGGTTTCAGGCTCAAGTATAAGAAAAAATTATATATGATGTTAGTAAACCCATTTCCCCTCGGGGGACAAAATGGGTGAAGGAAATCCGAACGAACGTGATAAGTTATCCTCGAATATAATAGACTAACGAACGAAAATCAAGATTTAAGAGGAGAAGGTGGCTTTGGACGGAATTGCTTTAGTCGTTTTCTTGGCCGTTGTGGTAGAGAAAGTCGTTGAAATTTTCAAAGACATTGTTTATGCTATTCCAATTTTTCCAGATAAATTCAGGCCCCTTACTTTAGAAGTGTTGAGTTTAGCATGTGGTTTACTCCTTGCTTTCCAGAGTGGAATTAATGCATTGGAGCTATTAGATGTTAAGATCATAAATCCGATGATAGGTATTGGGATCACAGGGCTTGTGATCGGAAAAGGGTCAAACTTTGCTCATGATTTTTTCCATAGTTTTAGTAAGAACAAGAAAAGTTTAATGTAGGTGAGTGGGACGAATACCAAGCCATTCGAAGATTTTAGTTTTGTTCATTCGAAATTTCTCCTTAAAAATAAGAAGCTTATAACGATGGGAACCAGAGGTGTATTCTGATATATAGAGTATAACAGTGCTACAAAAGGTTACGAAATATTGGGGGGATTTTAAATCATTTTTCCCATACGATAAGATTAGGGCTGGGATCCAAGATCGAGCGATATTGTTCCAAATTACCGTAAGTACCGTTGGGATCGAGTGTTTGATAACGGTAATATTTCGCTAAGCGGTCTTGAGGTCTGACCCAGCCAAGATGTTTGATTCGCAGAGGGCTAGTGCCTCCGCGCAAATTTATAATATTTTTAGGAAACCTTCCACAATGTTGGGGGGTTTCTTGCCATTGGGCCTGGAAGTTGGGAATATTGCGTACGATAAAGGGTCGATACCATCTGTGGGCTTGCCAAAGTGGATCGTCCCGGTATTGGGTTTCCGTCCACAAGTCAAAAAGACGAAAGCTCAGGTAATCGACCTTAGTAGAGTGGGATAATAACTCTCGCAGTTGTTTTGGAGCATCCTCTTCGAATAGTTCATCCGCGTCCAAGATGATAATCCATTCTGGATTGGTCCTTACGGCCATTTCCCAGAGTTGTCGCCGAAGGAGGATTTCGTTATGGAACAGGGGTTCTTTGTTTGAAAGAAGGGTCAAGGGAATTCCCTGCAAGATCTCTTGGCATAGCTCGACTGAATTGTCTTCACTGGCATCGTCTAAGATAATAGCATGGTCAATGTACTCCGTGGTCTGTTTTAAGACCCTTTTTAGATGGCGACCGGATTCATTGCGAACTAACATTGCCAGTGTGATTTTCCCTGGGATTACAGTCTGAAGAGCGCATAAGTTATCATGAACTTGAGTTTTGCCAGCGTCTGAAGTCTTGGTGTAAGTCAGGCCTTTTTTATAGTCCGTTAATTTATCAAGTTCGGACTCTCGGTAGATGTGAAAAGGAGGGTAATGTGTATCAGCATATAGTTCAAGTCCTAAGGCTGCAGCTCGAATACAGAAGTGGCGATCTTCGCCGGTGAGCCCTAAGTTATAGATTTCTTGGAAAGAGACTCCTCGTTCCAGGGCCCGACGACTAATAAGGGTACAAGCTCCTAACCCTCCGACTTTATAAGTGCCTGGACGGGAGAGCATCTGAAGAAATTCCAGATTTTTTTGGCTGATTTCCTTGTCACTGAGCGGCTCCCCTCTTCTCGATTTGTACAGAGAATATTGATCTTCCATCCATACTTGGGGAAGGGGAATGAGCTCAGGTTTCCACCGTGTCCAAAAGACTTCTGAGACAATGTCCTTTTTCAGAGAAAGCAGATGGGTTAAGGTTTTAGGATTTAGGTAGAGATCAGAGTCGACGAGAAAAAGGTAATCGTATCCTTCCTCAAGGGCAATTTTAATAAAATAATCCTTATAGCGAGCCACTTTCCAGATTAAATCCTCCCGCCAATAGTGGGTTGACTCATCACGGAGATAATCTTCCTTCGTATCACCCGGTAAAATCCGGACATTCGGTCGTTGGAGGGCAAAGTGGCTGAGCAGAGTATGGTCATTATGGTCATCCATCAAAATAAAATCAAGCGTTACTTGACTGGTCTCTAAATGCAGGAGTGACTCCAAAAATTCAAAGAGGATGCGTTCCTGTTGTTTAACGGGGCTGGCTAGGAGAACACGATGGTTCATTCTATATGCTCCTTTCCTTGGAACCCGATAGTTACCTTAGAATCCATGAAAATGTGACAGAAGATGAGAAGGGCATCTTGTATAGTACTCTCAACTTGATTTTTTAGATTAAAATAAGTGGACCCCATGTCGTTTTCTTCGATGATCACACTACAAAAATGTATTTCTTTAAGTGCGAGCGTCACTAACTTATGAGCGTATTCATAAAGCAGAGCTTGACTGGATTCGGGGCTTGAAAGTTGGTTCGCAGCAAGGTTAGGGCAACCTGTTACCTGCCTAGAATACTTCCAGAGGTAATCGAGCAGATCATCGATCGGGTAGCCTTTCTGAATCAGGCTGAGTAATTGTTGCCAAGGATAAGAGGAGGTAGGGGACGATTCGAGAGCACAAATATAAGCCTCGTACGCCTGTTGTAAATTCCCAGAAGAGTGATGGACATCCCCTAAGAGACAACTCACTTGGTAAGAGGTTGCAAGCTTAATGGTTCCGATACTTAGAGATTGTTCTAAATCCTCTGTTGCTTGGGGGTAGTTCCCTTGCCGGAAGTTAGCGGTACCTCGGAGAAAAAGGAAATCCGCGTGATCGGGGTACATTCTTAAGGCTTTACTTAGAAAGTCACTTAATGGAGTGATTTCTTCAAGACGTAGATAGCCAAGTGCCATATTGAGGAGAACATCTTCAAAATACCCCTCGTGACCCGACATGTGCACTAAGGCCTTGGAAAGCTGATTCAGTCCCTTAGAGATTGAATCTTGTTGATAATACTCCAGCCCAAGGCAGTAGAGGAGGAAGGGATTGTTCGGATTCTGCTGGAGTTCCTTCTTGATGATCTCGCTATTTCGAGTAAATTTCTCTTTTGTTTGCAGGCGATCTTTGAGGTAACCAAAGTGATGAATCGTGAGAGGTGCTGAGGCTAACCCGTTGCCGTTATTGGTTCTAAGAATCGAAGGGGTTACTTGTTCATGAATGGCTCCCTCAAATCGATAAATTGGTTTATTTCGAAATAATCGCACAACCTGATCGCTTGATTCAATTTGACTTGAATCAAGGATATTTCTGATCTGAAGAAAATATCCTTCAATCTGATCATTGGTTAAGAGTGCGGAGAAGGTCTCGGGGTCGATCGATTCAAGAACTTCGTCTGCATCTAGGACTAAGATCCAATCCGACGTGGCTTGTTGGAGGGCGAAGTTTCTGGCGACAGAGAAGTCATTCGTCCAAGTGGCGTGAAATAGTTTTGCCCCCGCGGCGAGAGCCAATTGGGGAGTTCTATCCGTACTTCCCGTGTCAACAATGATTAGTTCATCCGTTAAACCTTGGACGCTTTGGAGTACTGACAGAAGACAGTCTTCTTCATCTTGGACGATCATACATAAGCTTACGGTCTTTTGAGTTTTCATTTACTTATCCCACAATTTCCAAACTTAGCGACAAGGAGATTTTTAAGGTCCAGTAATCGTTGGTCGTAGTCATCGATAAGTTGATGGAAACCCTTTTCGGTGAATTTAATTAGGGATTCGAGGCCCAGGCTGTAAGTGGCAACGAGGGGATTATGATAGCTCTCATGAGAGCGATAACGCTTACAGTCAGCCAACAGTTCAAGAGTAGGGTTGAGAATATCTGTTTCTTGTACTTTAAGCGAAGGTGTGGGAAGTTTGTTATTTTGCATAAATCGAAGAATATACAGAAAAATATGCGCCTCACACCGGGTTGAGGGATGTTTCCAGAACGAGATCGCTAAGGATCGAGCGCTTTGAAAATCACCGAGCAGAATTAGCGCCACTATCGAAAGTTTTTGACCGTCTTTGTAAAAAGAGTGATCCACAGTCATTTGGTGCAAGCGGTTAAATCCTTCGTGTACTCTGCCGGAATAGATGCAATATTTGCTGTAGTAAAAAGGGAACCGTTCATCCTTTAGAAAAAGGTTTTTACGTTTTTCCAGACAGAGATAGGCTTGTTCCACATTTTCGACAAGGAAAAACAAATCCGCAGACGTGAGGCAAAGAAGGGGGTCATTAAGAAATCCGCTATCCTCAAGGTGCTGATAACTAAGAGAGGAGCCTTTTTCACGAAGCAGGATTAAAAAGAGGGAGTAAAGAGGGTAAGGATAGCTGGGGTTGAGCTTAAGAGCTGTTTCATAGGCCTCTCTGGCTTCTGGAATTTTTCCGATCTGTTCGTAGCAAAAACCCAAGTGATAGTAAGCTAGGAAACTTTCTGAACCGGTCAGATGGTTGAACAAAGCTGGGGGATTACCGCAAGTAATGGCATGGTCAAGCCACTTTAGGGCAATAGGGTATTCTTCCTTTTCCTCGAAGAGAAGGCCCCCTAGATAAAAGATGTCTGTAAAGGATGGGTAGTCAAGGCTTGCTTCAAGACAAAGGGAGAGGGCTTCATCGAGACGGCCCAACGCTCTGAAGGATAAGATAAGGTACTTTAGAGCAGGTGCTCGAAAAAGTAAGTTTTCGTCGGATAGGCTGAAGTAGGCTTTTTGCAAGAACGGGAGTGCATAAGCCGGTTTACCAAGCATGAGCCACTCGACCCCCAGGTAATAATGTAAAAAGGGGTTATGAGGGTCTTCTTGAGAAGCTTTTTTCAGCAGGTTAAGGTTACGGATTCTCTTTTGATGCCGTATCTTGAGGGGCAACGATTTATGCTTTAGGATAGGGCCCTTGGCAAGGCCGACTTTTTGTTGGTCTGGAAGGGAGACCTGTTCATGAATCATACCGACATACTGATAGCCCCCATTGTTTCGGAACAACCGGAGAACATAAAATGTATTATATTCGCCGGTTGAATCTGAGACGGGATTAAGAAGAGGGAGCAAAAAAGCTTCTTTGTCTTTTTCCCTGTCTAGCAGGGCATGAAGGCTCTTCGGACCTTGAAACTGGATTTCTTCATCGGCATCCAGAGCTAAGATCCAATCCCCTGAAGCATGCTCTATGGCAAAGTTTCGGGCGGCGCTAAAATCGTTGTTCCAAGGAAAGGAGTAGACATTGGGAGTATAACGCCGGGCAATGCTGATGGTATCATCGGTAGACCCTGTATCGACGATAACGATTTCATCGACTTCACTCTTAACGCTTTCTAGGCAATCCGCTAAATAAACGGATTCATTTCTTACGATCATAGTGAGGCTAATCCGCTCGTTCATGGCTGGACGAGACCTCCTCCGATAACTTCTTGAAAACGTAGTTTTCCGGGTATTTTGCTAAGGCTTCATTCAGGATGTTTCGCCGCCAAGCAGTATAGAGGTTGATGAGACGAATATAGTAGCGAGGAGTCTCTGGGTCGATATCCACGGCATGTTTATAATGGTTCTCTGCTTCAGTAAGCTGTCCTAGCTGGGAGTAGATTTCGGCAAGCTGAAAATGCGCTTCAGCCGATGGATTTGTTCTGATCAAGGTTTGTAAAAAGAGGATGGCTCTGCTTTCCTCGCTATAGGCTATAAATAGTTGGGCAATTTTCAGGTAATACTCGATCAAGCAATTTGGGTGCAGAGAATGTAAGAAGTACATTGCCCGATTAAATTCTCGCATTGCGATCAAACGTTGGACAATATCCAGTAAAAGTAACATCCCTTCCGGACCCAAAATTATTTGAGGAGAAGCAGCGTTTTTTCCTGAATAGGCTAGAAATAAGGAAATAACGTTTTCCGTATCTTGGGCTAATCCAAAGGCATGAAGTTCGTTCCAGAGGGTTCGGACTTTTTGGGATTTGTCCTGAATCCAGAAGTAGAATAGCCTATTGACCGTAGCAATCGGGTATTCAGGACTTTCCGGGGGGAAATCTTCAAGGAGCCTTAATGCTTCAAAGAATCGCCGTTCCTGAATGAGACAGATCGCTTTTCTCAATTTGATATCGGCTGAAACGGGGAACCCGTCCTCAGCTTGGTCCAAATACTTTAAGGCTAGACCGTAGGCTCCGTGACGAAAATAAATGTCCCCCATCAGTCGATTAGCTGCAGGTGTGCAGAAATCACAGACCTTTTCTAGGCATTCCATCGTATATTCAGGTTCTTTGGTTGGTTTGAGAATGCCAACCAGACTTTCTAGGGCGTGGGTAAAGTTGGGGTTGTCGCGAAGGCTATAGAGATAGTACTTGAGTGCTTCTTCCTCATCCATAAAAGATTCCGAGATTTGAGCAAGATAGTAATAGGACCGAAATCCCCTAATTCCGGCAAAGGACGCGTATTGAGGAGGTTGTTCGGGCATAGATAAGGCTTGGAGAAAGGCATTTCGTGCTTGAGAATAGTGTTTAAGGTCTAGCAGGATAAGACCTGTATAATAATATAAATCTGCATAATTGGGGAAGAACTTGAGTCCGAGTGTGGCAGAATGGAGGGCCTCCTGGAGCTGACCGGAAGAGTGTTGAGCCATCACAATATAGCGTAAGAGCTTGGGGAGGTAGATTGTGTTCGGATCAAGGTCATTCGCAGACTTGATGAGAACGGCGGCTGCTTCTGCATATCGTTCGGCCCGAAATAGCTCCACTCCATAATGGTATTGTAGTAATCGGTTGGTAGGATTTTGAGCTAGTTCCTTTTCAATCAAGGTCAGGTTTCTCAACTTCTTATCTTTCTCCCTGATTACTTCGTCTAAATAACCGTGATGGATAAGGATAAGACCCTCAGCAACCTGATAACGGGCTTGGGGATTTTTCTCTAAAATAACGTCGGCGATTTGTTCGTGAATCGCACCACGGAAGCGATACTCTTTTTTATTACGAAAGAGCCGAAAAACAAGATCGGGAACCGTTTCGATCCAACCCTCTTTTCCAAGGTGATTCATGATTTTGACAAAATAACCTTCAACCGTCTCATTTTCAACGAGGCGGCTTAAAATCTCCCGGCTTTCGGGAGATATCTCTTCATCAGCGTCTAAAAATAAAATCCAGTCCCCTTGAGCGAGAGCCAAGGAGGCGTTCCGGGCATCACTGAAATTATCGTTCCAAAGGAAATGATGAATGATAGCACCATACTGGCGAGCGATTTCACACGTAGAGTCAGTAGACCCAGTATCCACGATAATGATCTCATGGACAAGACCAGATACACTATTTAGGCATCGCCTCAGGATTTGACCTTCATTTTTTACGATCATGCACAAACTAACTTTTACCGCCATCGTTTGTTTGCCTCGCATCTCTTTTTCGTTTCATTAATATATGCATACTAAAACTGAAACTTTCCGTCGAGATAGAGAATATCATGTAGTATGTAATGGATAAATATGTATTGCATTAGGAAAGAAGGGATAAGTAAAGGTATGGCAAATTTTAAAATTTTTCAAGACAATCCTGATCAAGCAAAGGTCAAGATATTTGGAAGTAACAATGCAGCCTTAAACACGGATTCCTCGGGTAACCTGACAATTACGTCAACGGGTTTGGCAATCACCGCCCCGACGAATGGCTTGACGGTAACTGCACCGGCATCCGGGCTAGCAATCACACCCCCAACAGGTGGTTTAGCGATAACTCCGCCGACCGGCGGTCTGCTTATCACATCCGCAGGACTTGCCATGATCAGTGCGACAACCGATGTTTCCGCTACTCGTGCAAATATCACAAATACGGCAGGAAGTGGAGATACGACCTATACCGTCTTAGGTGTCGAAACATGGACCTTTGGCGTAGTCAACGCCTCATTAGCTGCAAATGCCCAGGCGCTGGTAAAAATGCAGATCAGCCCGGATGGGACAAACTGGTTAGATGAGGCAGGCCCTGTTACGATTAACCAGAACTCATTGACTACTTTAGTTTCATCGATTTTTCTAAAGTATGCGCGAGTCTACTATAGTGCTGTGAATGCAGCGAGTGCGGTTACTCTGAATATTTTCTTCCAGGGAGAGTTGTAGTATAAAATAAAGGAGACCGGNNCCGGTCTCCTTTATTTTATACTAGCATGCAAGCTGAAAATCTCAGGTATGAATGAGAAAGGAAGGAAAATTGTAGGAAAATTATTATCTTCCAGAGAGAATTGATGTAGAGTACTACAAAGGGATCACAGAGCCTATACTCAGTGATCCCTTTGTAGTACTCACTTTAGATACTTAGAATTAATAGGCCTTATGTTATAGTTCCATTAACACATTTGGATAACTTCGATCAGCTAAATCGCCTATACTTAAAGAAACTGGTTCCCCCTGTGGGGAAAAAGAATGATATATTGCACCTTCGTTAGAATACATTTTTAACAATTTATAAAATGGCTCAGCGTCTTGTTGCAACATCTCCCAGTTGTACTCGAATATAATCTTTTTAATTCGACCCTTACGAAGAAGATTCTCCATTCCCAAGAAACACTGATATTCTCCGCCTTCTATATCGATCTTAATTAAATCCACTCTTTCTACAGTGTTCAGATAAATATCAAGGGGTTCTGCGTTTACTTGAATTTCAATGAAACTATCCCCTGGATAGTTCTTGGTATAGGTTTCATTGTGCTTATTAATGGAGGAGTTTCCATTGAATTTTCTTGACATATGGAAGGGTAAGACTGTTCTAGTCGAATAAACTGCCTTATTGATCACTTGGACATGATCAAACAGATAGTTAAGGGAGACGTTGTCTTGTAGTATAGAGAAAATCTGAGGATTTGCCTCATAAGCAATAACTTTTCCGGATAATCCAACTAAATAACCGAGTAAGACTGTGTAGTAACCAATATTAGCGCCAATATCCATCACAACGGAGGACTCTTTCACATGATTAATGAGATACCGGGAAAGGGGTGGCTCGATCAACCCAGTTTGTATAAGTTCGGGCATTAGGCTTAAATCCTCCGATGGAAGAATTAATTTTCCTCCGCCCCAAGCTGGAAAAACAAGCATTTTCTGGTTCCCAATATAGGTTCCGTGCAAAGAATATCCCTTCCTTTTCATAATAATTGTATCATTCCACACTATGGAATATATTCTTAACTTCCTCAATCATGTTAAAAATGACCTTCGTCATCCTAGTTAAGGAAAAGACCGCTGAAATTATGCGTAACACGTAATAATTTATTACGCACTAATCTAAAACTTTTTATAGATAGAGTGAATATTATGCTAGGGGAAGCTAGAATTTCTGATTGGACGATAGGGAAATAAACGTTATGACCTCGGAATAAGGGGAGTGATTGAGTATGGCACAATCCCGATGCATAAAATGTGGAGGTAGTAAATTTGAGGTTGTCCACGCCAATAATTTAGAAGGAACGACGCGAGCAGTGCTCTTCGTACAGTGTGCAGACTGCGGAACAGTTGTAGGGGTACTTGATTTTCTGAATGTTAGTGTAAAAGCAGAGCGCGTAAAAAATGATCTGAGAATAATGGCTGAAAAATTATTGGATCGAATAAAAGATACCAAGTAAAGGAGGCTGACCTACATTGCCCCCTTTACTTGGTATCTCCAAATTCCATGCTAATTTAGGGTACCTTGAAGAATGAAGATGAGCATTCTTATATACTCACTTAGGTAGCAAATTTTAAGTTTAACAATATGATAATAGGAGACTTTTACTGGCGGAGCTTATCCGAAGGCTAAACTCTGCGTCCACTTCTTCAGAGGAAGAAAAGTGGCACTAAGCCCCTGGATAGGTTCAACTAAACTCCAGATGGAGTAAGGTTACTATTTCCGATGGCTAATCATGAAGTCTTAGGTTGGGCACATTGGAAATTTACTCCTTAGTCCCTTGATAACTTCATCTGAAGTAAGTATCTTATATGAAAGTGAGGTAAGGTAGAGGTGTCTGGTATTATTACTGTTAGTTTCTGTGGTGTTCTGTTATTTGTTTTACTTATTATTCTCATGAAAGTACGCACAGGATTTAACGAGATCGATGAAAAGTATGGTAAACCTTATAAGGCAAAACTAATTAAAATGATCGGTGGTCATCCAGAATTAAAAAGAGGGTCGATGGCAATTTCTTTTCATCCTAAGGATGCAATAGCCTTCAATCGGAAAGTTTTTCTATTCTCCCAGATCAGTTCTATCAAGATTACATCTCAGTTGCCTGAAAAATTCAACCATGGTAGAAAGATAGCTATGGATTCTGAGATAGAAGAACAATATCTTTGCATTGAGGTTAAGGATGAACATGGTGAGCATGAAGTTGTCTTTACCGCAAAATCAGATTTTAAGGAAGTTGCAAATAAGTTGATACAGAAATGGAATAAGTATAACCTTCTAAGCTAGTTAGATATTCGACTCTTTGTTGGGTCCGTTTGACCAAGGTAAGGATTTATATCAAATTTTGGATTTTGTAACAGGGGGTATCTGTGACACATAATCTGTAAGGAAAATGGAAAGGGAGAATTAATTGCAGAAAAGCTCGCACACCTTCCTTGAAGATGACATAAATTGGGAGTAGGGGAGGGGTGGAAAGTCTCGGTTCGCGATATTCCCCAAAATTTCTTCTAAAAATAGAAAGGCAGGTAAACAGAATGAAAAAGGACATTGATTCTTCAAGCCTAGCAGAAGTAGTGGATCGTATTTTAGACAAAGGTATCGTTATTGATGCATATGTAAGGGTTTCTCTTGTTGGTATCGAACTGCTTGCGATCGATGCTCGTGTGGTCATTGCGAGTGTTAACACATGGCTGAGATATGCCGCAGCAGTTGGCTTAACAGAACTCCATCACGATTTCTAAATTGGGAGATTTGTTAGGGAGGGGGAGAAACTCCCTCCCATTTATTTATTATGAAAGGAGAAAAAATAATGAGTATGAATCTTGCCGAATTAGGGCTTGTGTTATGTCAGGAGTTTGACCAAAGAGAGCTCGAATTGAATACACTCCATTCGGAAATTCGGACAAGAGTGAAAAACGATCGGGATGAACTCTCTAAGTTGAATAATCTTGATCGTGCAAATCAAATGAAGGACCAAAAGAAGATTATGGAAGACGCGAGTGGTTTGTTAAATAAGTATAGAGTTGAAAGGGCGGCCTTAGGGCAGCTACTGAAGGCCAATGATGTCTCACAATTTGCTGAGATGAATTCATGGGCTAGAGAGCGAGAGGAAGAATTGAAGGGCTGGTATAAAGCTGGAAGGTATATGTTAAGAAAGCCTGAAGAATCAAAGGGCGGGCATAAAGCTGGAGGATATATGTTAAGAAAGCGTACAGGGAGGTAAGACAATTGCCGGATGCATTTATTGAAACTGCATATATTAGGGACCTAACGAACCGCGCTTTGCTCTATCTCCAAGCCGGTTATGCGGTTCATTTTTGTGGACCGGCCGGGACGGGGAAGACTGCTCTGGCAATGCATATCGCAGATCTTTTGGGTCGCCCGGTAGTTACGCTCCAGGGCAATGATGAGTATAAACCCTCTGATCTGGTCGGAGGGAACTCAGGAATGCGCAGGAAGAAAGTACTTGATAACTATGTTCATTCTGTTTGGAAGGCCGAAGAATCAATGGATAGCGTTTGGTATGATGGAAGAATAACCCATGCATGTAGAAACGGTCATACTTTGGTCTATGATGACTTTACTCGTTCCAGACCAGAAACCAATAATGTACTACTCTCAGTCTTGCAGGAGAAGACTTTGGATTTATCTGCGCTTCAAAAGGGTGAAACAAAATTATCCGTTCACCCTGATCTTTCAGTGATTTTAACCAGTAATCCAACAGAATACGCAGGGGTACACGTGCTTCAGGATGCTTTGAAAGATCGTGTCATCACTATTACGATAAAACGACTAGACCGAGAATCGGAGGTAGCAGTTGTTTCAGGCCGATCAGGGTTGCCTTGGCGCGAAGCGGCTCGGGTTGTAGATATCGTTCGTGGGATTCGAGGAAATGAGGTTAATAAGCCCAGCATTCGTGCGGCAATCATGGTCGCCACGATCTTGGCGACGAAAGGATCAAAACCTGTCCGCGAAAACCCCTTATTCTATCAGGTTCTTATGGATGTTATCGGGTCGGAAATTTTTCATGAGAATAAAGGAGAACGCGATTCTGTTCTGAGTCAACTTATTGAACAGGAATTAGATAAGTACACCCCTGATGATAGGAAGTGAAAATGATGCGTCAGGCTCCAGCATTAAGGCCAAAGCTAATTCGACCTGCAATCCGCGATCATACACCAAGTTTCTTCCAGATGCACGTGTATGACCAAGAACTCCATCGACTCGAGGCTGAGCGAGCGGAGATAGCTAAACGGGTTAGGGTGATAGAGGAAAGGGTAAAGGTCGTTCAAAGGGAGTTGCAAAAACTTGAACGGACTCTCAAAAATCGTGTGCACAACCAACCTACTGATTTTTGAGCATTAAAGTATGCTATGAAAAAACCATTAATATTGAACTTTTGTCATGATTTCTGATCCCTATCATATATATGTCATAGGCAGTTAGGAAGGGGGTCAGATCATGGCATTAAGTAAAAGCGTAGAGTCAAGTAGTTTAGCGGAGGTCATTGACCGCATTCTTGATAAGGGAATTGTCATTGATGCCTTTGTCAGGATTTCTTTGGTTGGAATTGAACTCATAACCATTGAAGCGCGTATTGTGATCGCTTCAGTGGATACCTATTTAAAATACGCTTCCGCCATCGGGCTAACCCTTACAGGCTCTTCCTCGATAATGAGGAATTAAAGGAGGAGATTGAGCATGGATATCCAACAATTAGTCAATGATGTAAAAACCTTCTTCCAAAGTATTCTACAAAAAGAGGCAAATGTCATTGGCGTTAGGCGACGCGAAAACGGCTGGATTGTACAAGTTGAAACGATCGAGGATTCTGACTATCAGCGGCGCCGAGCACTTGATGACGTTGTGGGGCTTTATGAGGTAGAAGTCAGTGGCAAATTAGAAATTTTAGGATATAAGAGGATCGGTTTGCGTGAACGAGACGAAATTGGTCAAATAGATGACAAGGAATAAGAATTTTAAAGTCGTGTCATGACATGACTTTCTTTTTTCAAT
Source organism: Desulfosporosinus sp. (assembly GCA_003512645.1). Taxonomy (GTDB): domain Bacteria; phylum Bacillota; class Desulfitobacteriia; order Desulfitobacteriales; family Desulfitobacteriaceae; genus Desulfosporosinus. The sequence continues at coordinate 16,542 of DOPS01000324.1, read as the reverse complement.
AAGGGGTGGGAAAGATTGTATTACGGTTACGGTATTATTCGGGCAAAATCCATTGAGGTTGAATCCCTGAAATTAGGCCCTAAGCAAGAGCCTCCCTGCCTCATTGTAGAAGGGGAACTTGGGATGCTCTGCGCTAAGATTGAAGATGACTCGATGGCAACGGCTACGAGAGAAAGTATGAGTCTTTACACGGAAGTGCTTTGTCAAGTTATTAAGCACACCACGGTAGTTCCTTTGCGTTTTGGGACCTTATTTGATCAAGAAGAAGAAATTCATATGGTTCTTAAAAAAGAGAAAAAACGATATTTCAGGTTTCTCACCAATTTAGATAACAAAATAGAAGTCGAGCTTAAGGTTTGGTGGAAAAAAGAGAGCTTCCAAGATACGATGATGAAAAACAAACGCTTAGGGCGTTGGAAAAAAGCGATAGAAAGAGGGGAAGGCCAGGGTTACGATGTTGTAGAGTTTGGCAAGGCAACTATGGAAGTTGCGGATTATGAGCGTAAAGAATTAGAAAAGTCATTTCTCGCAACGCTTCGTCCGTTAGCTGACGAGTGGTTGGTCAAAGATCCAATGGATGAATTTCAAGCCTTTGATGGAGTATTTTTGGTCGAACGCCAGAAGGAAGAGGACTTTGATCAAGCCGTTGGAACTCTTTATGAAAAGTACTCTGCTACGATGATTTTTAAATATACAGGCCCTTGGGCACCGCACCACTTTGTAAACGAATAATGAACGGTACAATAATTCTTGGCCTGGAGGACAGATAGATTATGTTTAGATTTCCGATTTGGGCAATCAAACAAATTATTGAACATGCCGAAGCAGAGTACTATAGCCCTGAAGCCATACGGCGAGAACTCAGCCAACGGCAGTATATGCTAGAAAATAAAGAAATTACCCTAGAGGAATATCGTGAACATGAAAAACGATTATTTGAACGATTGATGGAGGGTCAGGAAAGAGGGATAGAAGAATGAAGTGGTCCCCTCGAGGGTGGGAACAGAAAGTAGAAAGGCTTGTGCATCAATGCGAGGACAAGGTAATCTTAGAATTAGAAGAAGTGATTATGGCACGTTTGAGAGAGGCAGGTGAAACTGTCATCCAGGGCCTTTTTCAAGAGTGGTCTTGTCTAGGGGTTTCCACAACAGAGCACCAAGAAGTCTCAGAAGCGAAGAAAGAGGACACTGCTCCTCAAGTCTTAATCAGTGAGGTCAATAATACCTGTCAAGTTAGCAAGGTGTGTGATTTCAGTAGAGCTGATCCCACACCATTTACCGATGAAGAGGTTTTGTACGCGTTTGGCATTATTAAAGCAAATCCAGAGGATAATGTTGATTTGCTTGGCATGGAGGACAGGCCATGTCGCATTGTTGAAAATGGAAACCTGGGTATGCTTGTCTGCCCAGTCCCTCGAAGAGAGTACAATGAAGAGTCACTCCATCTTTATTTGGAGGATATGGCCTGGGTAGAGAGTCATGCGCGGCGTCACGAAGAAACTTTATTAATAGTCATGGAGGGTAGGTCGGTCATCCCCCTGCCATTTTGTACAATCTTTACCGATGAGGAAAATATAAAACAACAATTAGCCCTCAACGCCGAGATAATACAAGGCAATTTGCAAAGGCTAGGCGGCCATAAGGAGATGCATGTTAAACTTATTGTCAATCATAAACGGCTTTTAGAAAAACTTCATGAAGAGCAACCCTATTCAGGGGAACAAGGCGGAGGGGGGTATTTTCAGAAACGCCAATGGGAGAAAAAGATAGCAGAAGAAATGGAACGAGTTTTGGATGACTATGGGGAATCTCTCTACCAAGATTTAAATAATATCGCGGAAGTCATCCTCCTAGATAAGGCTGGAGTTGTTGCGCCGGAGGGACAACAGGTTGTTTTTGCGGTTCAAGCTTTATTAAGTAAGGAACGTCATGAAGAATGGGATAAAAAGTTGGTGGAATTTGACGAAAAGGGTGATCCGCTAGGGTTTATTTTAGAGGTATCCGGTCCTTGGCCGCCCTATCACTTTTCAAGGTTAACTAATGAGGAGGCAACTATGGGTGGGTGATATTGCAAATTCAAAACAAGTTACGCTACTTGATGTCGTGGAGAAATTGCTTGATAAAGGAGTCGTTATTTCCGGTGATCTTATTCTTAGCTGTGGCAATGTTGATTTAGTTTATTTGAATTTAAAACTCGTTCTCACATCGGTACAGACGATGCTCGAAGAGAAACCTTTGAAGAAAGACGTGAATTTATGAAACAGCCTTATCTCTTGGGTTTTATTCGTAATTGTACCGATCTACCTAGTGAACCACCGTTGTCGACTGAATTAACAACTGTGGGAGAGAACAGTGTAATTTGGTGTAAGTCCCCAATGGAGATATTCAAGACGAAGAAGGATTTTCTATTGGCTATGTTGGAGTGGTTTGAACAAATCCGACGCCTTCAGTTAACTGTGCTACCGATACAGTCCGGTGTGAGTGTTTCGGATGAGGTTCACTTGGCTGAGCTTTTATTGACTTATAAAACAGAATTGGATCTGTGTTTTGACAAAGTGGAGGGGTGTTCGGAGTATTGTTTGACTATTCTACAAAGGAATCAGGAATTCGCTCATTTATCTTATTCATCATTGAGAGAGAATGTGCAAAGCGGGAAGGATTATCTTGATCGGATGAGGGTATGGCATCAATTGATAGAAAAGGAAGTGCTGCAGGCCCGAGAGGTTATCTCACATTTTTGCTTACGGTTAACCCCGTGGATTAAGGACTATTGGTCTGAAATCCCTCAAACTCGGGGAGCCGGAATTAATTTGGGGTTTTTAGTGCCTAATACCTTCAACCAAGAATTTATCAACGAATTAAAAACCCTTTTAGAGGAAGTTGATATTACAGATGAATGGACGGGACCGTGGCCCCCCTTTCATTTCAGTTCATTTTCTCTAAAGCCGGAGAGTTTTCTTATTCGCGAATCTTTGACATGGAGAATAGGAGGGTTACCTCATGATTGAGGATGACGAATCCGGTATTAAGGTTGCCGAGCGCATTATAGATTTTGAAGGGCAAAGCAAGGTAGGTCGTGTTAATGCTAATCAAGATAATGCGGATCAGGGACTTGCAAAACTTGTACTTAGTTTGGTGGAATTATTAAGGAGAGTTATGGAACACGAAGCATTGCGGCGCATTGATGGAGGGACATTAACGGAAGGGGAAATAGAGGAAATGGGGGAAACCTTTCTAAAATTGGAAAACAAAATGATTGAAATGCGCGAGATCTTTGGACTAAAAGAGGAAGATTTAAACCTAGATCTTGGACCTTTGGGAAAGCTTATGTAGGAAGGGGGAAGGAGTGTGGCAATTCAACATTCGAATAACAGTAGTGGTTTAGGAGATCTCTTAGAACGCATCTTAGATAAGGGAATCGTGATCGCCGGGGATATAAAAATATCTTTGGCGGATGTTGAACTAATAAATATCAAAATACGGTTGCTTGTAGCTTCTGTGGATAAAGCTAAAGAAATGGGGATTGACTGGTGGGCGCATGATCCTTATCTTTCGTCACGTGCGCGAGTATCTGAACAACAAGCGATTACTGCAAATACAGAACCAGTTTTAATTCAGCCAGATAAGGTTGAGAAAGTTAGCTCAAAAGCCGAAAAAGAAATAGAGCCAATTATAAATAGACCTAAATACCGAGTTTGAATTATTGAGTAAACAGGGAGGGTGAAAGCCTTCCCTGTTATTTTTAGTTTTATCCGATAAGATTTTCAATCACCCTTGTCCTCCACCTTACATATGATATGGTAGGATAGGGAGAGGAGGGAAAATGCATGAAAAAGGATGTCGATTCCTCAAGCTTAGCAGAAGTTGTTGATCGTATTCTAGAAAAAGGAGTAGTCATTGACGGTTATGTAAGAGTTTCACTAGTTGGCATTGAACTTTTAACGGTCGATCTTCGTATCGTGATTGCTAGTGTCAATAGTTTTTTGAGATATGCCTGTGCAGTAGGGCTAACCACCGAGCATCACGGCGACTTGTTTTAGCAAAAGGGAGGGAGAAATCCTTCCCTGTATTTTTGCGTAGTAGGCTTAATCACCGAGCATCACGGCGACCTGTTTTAATAAAGGGAGGGAGAAATTCCTCCGTTCTTACATTAGGTATACTATATCTACTCGATGACTGTTTTATAAGCTTCCAATGTAATCTCTGCAACTTTGGACCAAGGATAATGGTTGTGTATGTGCTGCATTAAGGGCAGGGGGGAGGCATTGAAGGATTGTTCAAGGGCAATATGTAAGCTTAGGTCATCTTGTGGGTGCACATAAAGGGCCATATCCCGGAAATATTCCTTAGGACTTCCTTGGTCTGTTGAGATTACAATGGTACCGCACGCTCCAGCCTCTAAGCTCGACAAGCCTGGGGTTTCAAACCAACTGGGTAATGCATGTACTTTGGCAGCCGAATAAGCCGAAGCAAGAAGTGCACCCTGCAGAGTGCCAATATGGGTGATGTTTGAATAAGATGTCAAACTTTTATAATAATTTAAATCATTAACAGGCCCCAAGAGAACGAGAGAAAGATCAAGGTCATGACAGACCTTTGCCAACCAAAGTTGGTTTTTCCTTGGAGATATCCTGGCTGCACAGAGCACAAATTCTTGGGGAAGATCAGGGAACTGTTCCCGGAATAGCTGAGGGGTTGCGCCGATGAATGTATCTGGAAACCCATTCGGAACCACTTGATGAGAAGAAGATTTGAGAAAGTCCTGTCGGAGAACGTCCATTTCAATTTGACTATTGGGGAGTAAGAGATCACATTCCCCCACGAGGCGAGCTCGCATGGGTTGCATATGTTTCCAGACTGCTAGGGCATTGGGACTTGCACCTTCCCGCTTAAAGTAAGCATTTGGAGGCCAATAAATTGTAGAAATGACAATCCTTTTTCTTTGCTTTTGGGCATTGAGAAAGAACAGATAACTCTCTTTAATACGGGTGATATTGAAAATATGAACTAAGTCATAGGGAGACAGATCAAGATTAGGATCAGTGGAAAGATGCACTTCAACGCCGAGTTTTTTTAGCTCTTGCCCGGTCGATACCATCTGCACAGTATCGCCAGCAGGGGTTTTCATGAAGTCCGGGCGAGCTTGGAAAAGCACTTTCATATAGAATCCTCCCCAAAGATACTCATTAAAGGGATTTGTCAAACGGCATGAAAAAGATTAGGAAGTTCGAGGTCTATAACCTTTCGAGAGCTTGACGGATAGCTTGGATGCGGTGTTGATAAGTATGGTTGCGGTAGACTTCTTCTTGGCCTTGGCGAGCAATTTTATGACGGAGGTCCTCACGGTTAAGATAAAAACGCACAAGTTCAATCGTCTCATCTGGATGACGGCTCCAGACGAGATGCACATGGTTTTTAAACGTATTTTCAATGGCTGGGGACCAATGCGTCAGGAAAAAGGCTCGACAACCTAAGGCTTCAAAGGTTCGCATGCTCATCATCGTGGGAGAGTCGATCACAGAGTGTAAGCCTAGAACGATCTTGGCCGAGGAATAGGCGTACGGTAATTGGTCGTAGGGTAAATATCCTTGATATATTCCGGAACCTAAGGTGTAATGATCTGTATTCGCCAGCCAGTGTTCATTACCGAAAACTTTCAAATGGAACGATCCTGAGAGCAAGGGAGTAAGGATTGTCTCTAGCCCAACTTTCCGTTGAGGATACGAGGTATAGTAATTGGCAACGAGAAGTAAGTCGCAAGTATACTCCAGCGACGGTTCGGAAGGATGATGAAAGGATGGATTGCAGGCAAAATGAAAAAACAAGGCGCGTAGTTTCTCTCGCCGATAAAGGGGAAGACATTCGCCCGCGGGAGTAAGAACCAGACTAGCTCCGCGTGCCAGAGGACGGGACATACGACGCCAGTCTGGGGGATCATCAATAGCCCAATAGACGAGGGGGAGTGCATGACGTCGTAAAAGAGGAAATAATTTTAGAGCTACTGTAGAAATCGAAACACCTTCAGCTAAGGCAAACTTGGGCTTCCAAGCCTTTAGCAAAGTGGTCAAACGGTCTTCCCAACCGGATTGATGGACTGGGATATAACGGATGTCGTCCAGCGGAGAAAAACCCGAGGCCAATCCCTGACACAACAAGGAGGAATCATTCAAAAACAGAACGTTCATTCATAGTGTCTCCATTGATGGTTTGTTTGTTCAATCGCAAATTCTAAAGTTTTAATGAGGGTTGCCGAGTTAATATAGTATCGTTGAGCAGCCTGCTCCACGCTCATATTGAGTATGCTTTTGGCCCCTCAACCAGATGTCAAAATACCGAACTTTCGAAAAACTTTGGCTGTCTGTGGATACTTGCTCAGAATATCGGCAAGATTGGTGTTTAAATCTAGGTGAGCCATTTGTTCCAAAAACCCCCTTTATTTTTCACATCGTCTTTTTCCGATTGAAGTTGACAAATTTGAGTCTCCAGTTTCTCGAGTGAAGTGTCACGCTCCTCTTGTTTAACCAGCATGACTTGAAGAACTTGGGATAGACTTTGAGTTTCTTTTTCGAGATGGGACATGGCTTCCTTGACTGGTTCCAGTTCATCAAAAGGCAGGAGATCGGCTTCTTGTCTGACTTGAAGAGCATTTTCTGAGATAACTCCTATGATTTGATCAAACTTGGAGAGCATGTCTTGAACAGCAAGGCTGAGAAGAGAGTTTTCTTGTTCGAGATGGGCGACCGTTTTGATTAAAGATTGGAGTTCTTCGTTTTCTTTTACAGGCAAGGGCTGGAGGACCTTCTCCGTAGGTTTTTCAGATACTTGAGGAGTTTCAAGTACTACAAGGGATTCAGGTACTATAAGGGGATCGGGCACTTCTAGGGCCTCTGGTGCTTCAAGGCCTTCAGTAGTTTCAGATGCTTGGATTAGCTCGAGTACTTCAAAGGTAGTGGATGTTACGGAGATATCCTCTGAATCAGCAACTGGATTTTTTGTTACTACATCAAGGTTTGGGGTATTTGATTCAAGTGGGGTAATTTTTGAGGGGATGGCCTTGCAAATATTCTCCATGACAGAAGCAGCCGAAAGAGGGTCGCAATGGGAAGGTAGTTGCTCGGGATAGAAAGCAGGTACAGGGGGAGGAACGGGTTGAAAAGTCTGGGCGGGAACGGTTTTGTATGGAGTGGGCGAAGGGGTCTGCTGATGAATACTAAAGCCTAATTCGTGGTGAAACGCCGGTGCATGTCTCACCCTTTGATCCTCTAACCAGTAAGTTTGATGAAAATTCCTTCTGCCTTTATGCACCCATTGTACGAGCTGGCGGAAAGGGGTATGCGAAGAAACTAGTTTCCATCCACTTCCATCATTTTGCATAAGGTTCTCTTCTCCTGTATAGGCAAGAAGCCAAAGAATCCCGTTTATTTCTAAAGCCCCAATGTTTTTAATAGGAGTGTTGAAGGTTTTGATGGGGGCAGGTGATGGATGCCAAGCACTGGCTAGCTCATGGGCATCCATCTGTTGCGCAGAGCGCAGTTCATACTGCCCACTGGAAGTTTTTACGACCCAATAGAGATGATGACCGTTATCTGATGTCATGAGTGTGGTCATATCGATGACTTCACCTGAAATTCTTAGAGTTTCAGTGGGAGAGCCCCAGATATGGAATGTTCCGTTAAAACGGTTTGTAAAGAGCAGAGAATATCGACCTTGGAAGGTTATAGTTAAGAAGTGTAGGTTTCCTTGACTATCCAAGTTAACGTGATAAAGGGGTTCTCGAGGGTGAACTACTTCGCCCATATGCGTACTCTGCCAGGAGGTACCGTTCCAAACACGATGATGGATACGCCACAGTCCAGGTATGGATTGATGAGTCGATGCGTAAAAGATATGTATTATCTTACCTTGCGGAAACAGAAAAAGTCGGCGGTATCGAGTTCCACGCACGTCTAGTTTGGCGATTATCGTCGTCTGAGGTGTCCCCGTTCCAGAAATAAGAGTGTAACACAGATCTCCATTTGTTTTGAGTAAGACAAGATGAGTAGTTTTAGAATCAGTCATGATCCCATGGGCTAAAAGCAGAGGTTCTTGGATTCGATAGACGGGTTCCGGATTGTTTTCTCTGAATAGGGCACATCCCTGGGGATCGATTTGCAAATATGAAGAGTTATTCTCATAGGTCAGGATAAGAGAGGTTAAAATGGTTCGAGTTAGGAGGGCCAATACGATCACTTCCTTTCTGTCATCGTACCCATGTGATACAGTTCAGTGCAAAGAAAGGGCCGTGAGGACGGCCCTTTCTGCTTAGAAGGGCAACGATTTATGACATAAGAGGGGGTACAACTACATGATAAAGGGTTATCGACAAGTATCCTGCTGTGGTGGGAAGAAATCACTGGGGAATGGAGTGAGAGTTGTGTCAAAGAAATTAAGGCAAGGATTTTCTGGGATATCAGGGAATTCCTCGCAGAGTGGAGGTTCTGGGCAGAATCCGAAGGCCGGAATAAGAAGTTGAACTAAACCGGTCACTTTTGTGATTACGAAGCTGCCGATAGCGAGCTGAATCGTAGTTAACGTGAACAATGGGCTGGTTAATACTTCGGTTCTTGTTTCAACTCTCAGGTTAAAGTCGAATTCTGGCCGAGTTGGCGGGAAGTACATCACAATATCTTTGTTGATATCTGGCAGGTTCCCTGTGACTGTAAATAAGGTCCCAGTGGAATCTCGTAAGGTTAGCGAATAAGGGATCTGAATCGTGAACTGTACTCTCGAGAAATTGGGGCGAGCTGGGATGGGAGTGATGACGACACTACCAGGAACGATCACACCTGTAGAGAAAGTCATGCTGATAAAGGTGAACGGCGGTACGCCAGTGGGTAGGGTCACTATGAAGGCTGGGAAGCATTCCCTTTGTAAGCAGCTAGCGTAGACTTTTTCAACGATGATGCAGACAGATTCGGTAATTTCCTCGAGTTGATAGGGGTCTGTCAAATCGATGGGGTCACTGGGTGACAAAGCAGATCCGACTCTGCCCACTGTAACACCCCGTGGAGGGAAGGAAGTCGGTAGCGCGGCTGCGATGGTATTGGTGAGTGTATTTATGATGCTTATAGAGCTATCTCCTTCGTTGGCAACCCATAACTGTGTGCCATCCCCGGTCACATCTAAGCCTAGAGGGTTAATTCCAACAGGAATTGTGGTTATCACGTTAAGTCCGGTAGTCGAGATTACGCTGACGCTGTTAGAACCGAAGTTGCTCACATACATAAAGACTGGATTCACTGGGTTTGCTGCAATTTTTTGTGGATTTGAGCCGACTGGGATTAGGCTCAAGAGTGCATTTGTGGCGATATTTATGACACTGACGTTATTACTGCCGCTGTTGACAACAAAGAGTTTTGTATTGTCCAAGCTAACGGCTAGTCCGTTGGGTGAAGTACCGACTGGGATCGTAGTGACAACGGTATTGGTGACTGGATTGATCACAGAGACTGAATTGCTACCTCCATTGCTTACGTAGATACGGCTGCCATCACGGGCAATTGTAACATCGATAGGTCCTGTACCAACAGTAATGGTACTTACTACGGTATGGGTTGGAATGCTAATGACTGAAACGGTTCCACTTCCAGAGTTTGTCACATAAGCTGTAGTACTAGTTGGATCAATTGCTACTGAAGTAGGTGCTAGACCAACAGGGATCGTAGCTAAGACAAGATTTCCAGCTGTGCAGATGACGGAGACAGTGTTACTACCAAAATTAGGAACTAAGACCTTTGTACCATCCGGCGTGCGTTTCGGGAAAGCGGGTGCGATCCCCACGGGAATGGTAGCGACTAGCACATCGCTGTATACATTATATATGGCGACTGCATTGTCGAGTGTTACCCAAGCATGGGTTTCAAATAGCATGTGTGTATTCCCCCCTTTTTTGATTCGATAAATGGTAAGAACTAAGGACTTTCAACGTATACTATTCGCTCGAAGTATAGGGTGTTACACGCTATTTTTAATTTCTATACTCTATGAAATTATTTGCTGCAGCATCCTGCCTGCCCGTTCGCTCCAGTCGTTTGCAAGAGCATAAGCCATTCTTTCTGCTCTGTTGGTATCATCACATGCTAAGAGATGACGTAAACGGAGAGAGAATAGGTAGGGGTTACACTCAAGATTGATGTTTGGAATGGTCAGGAGCTCAGGGAGTGGAGTCCCTAGAACACGGATTCCAGCCGCATAGTATTCATAGAGTTTGATGGGGTTGCACCCTTTCGTCATTTCAGTTTGAAGGAAGGGAATGAGTCCAACATCGAAGTGATGGAGATAGGCTGGGAGTTGGTGATATGATTTTAAACCCAAATAAAAAACGTTTTTATATTTAATAGGAAACTTATTAAGTTGAAAAAGGGCACCAAGAAAAACAAAGTTAAATTCTGGGTTCTCTTGGACAACAAATTTAAGCAATTCCCAATCCACCCAGGGGGCTATTGCGCCACTATAACCTATGATGGGTTTGCCAGAGGGAAGATCAATCGGGCGATCTTTCGGGTGAGAAGAAAAATGGACAAAATCAACACCGTTTGGTACAAGATGAACACGAGGATGCCTATGGACAAAATAGTCATAAATACTACCACTACTACAAAAAATCAGGTGTGCTTTCTCTAAGATAGCAGGATAATAGGGTGCCCAACTAGCAAATTCCTCTTTTGGTTCGTCCACTGCATCGTAGATAACAAGATTAGGGTTATAGTTTTGAATACTATTAATATGAGAGGGAACCGTCAACCAAAGGATGCGTGGTCGTGAATGGGGAACAGTTAAAGCAGAAGCTCCTTGGCAGAGGAGAAGGGATGTTGACAAGCTTCTGATTGTCGGTTTCGGAAAGTTACCGAGATCCTCGTAAAGAACCGTCTGACCAGATGCAGAAAAATGACCTAGCAGCTGTTGTGGGCGCTGAAACATCCAACTCCAAGGGATTGAGGGAGGGTAGATAATCGTAGACATTTGTAACCTCCTCGTTGTCCGTTTACCGAAAATATCGTACATATTATTAGGATATGTCGAAAAGTATTAAGGGGGAATGGAGAGGGCTAGTACCATTTGCTCAATGAGATCATATTATACAAAAAAGAGAGTTGTTTTGTATAAGAGGAGGGTGGAATATGGAAGAGGGGGAGGCTCGAACAATTAAGGAAGATATTGCAGAAATCAAGGAGGCTGTCAAGGATGTATCAGCAGTCGTGAACGATATGCGAGTGCTGCTAGCCGGTAACTATATTACTAAAAAGGAATTTGAGGAATTTAAAAAAGGATTCGAAACCGACCGTCGTTGGTGGTCAGGTTTTGTTATTGCTTTGGCAGGAGCATTCGCGGCAATCGTGAATGTCCTCTGGAAGCATTAAAATGGTATGGGAGCTGAATAATAGGAAAGCAAAAGAAGTCTGTCGTGTAGCTACGGGCAGCCTTCTTTTGCTATTCAAAAAGTTAAAGGGGTTTGAAAATAAGGACTCTAACATGTTTGAAGGCTTGTGCATAGAGTATTACAGAAGTCAACCTTGGAAACTGTTGATACGTAAGTTCATGGGGGTGATTCTCTGAAGATCTTATCATTAACCAATGAATTTGAAGAAGAAAGCTTTGGTGGTGCGGGAACAGCGGTAACAGGAATCGTGCATATGCTTGATCGTGTGGGTGTACAACAAACCGTGATAGTACCACGTAGTGATTGGACTGTGCCGGGCTGGGTTTTACGAGGGCAACAGATTAAAGTCCTAGGGTTACCGCGTAACAGCCATTACTTTGGTTTTTTAGGAATGATCAAGGTGGATGTCGTGTGTCAGGAATTTCCTGAGCTTAGTCAGGCGTGGGATATAATTCATAGCCATGCCATTAATTTTACACCCTTGGCGTATACCCTGTCCCAAGGAGTTATACCAATCTTCTATTCAGTTTATTCTTTTTTGCGCAAAGAGTTAGGAGACCGATCAGAGCCCGATTTACAAGCACAATTTAAGATACAGGAAGAGCTTCTCATGCGTTCTCAACGCATTCACCTCATAAGTCAGAGCGAAAGAAAGTATTTGGCAAGTCGTTTCCCGGAATACCTTCCTAAAACGGAGGTCTTACCTCTCGGTATCACCATACCTTCGGAACGCTGGCAACAAGGGAACACGAATGGGTTTCTGTATGTCGGAAGATTGCTGGATTATAAAGGGATTGAAGATCTGATCAAGGCCATGTCAATCATGCAACAAAGTGGTCGGCAAATTCATTTAAATATTGTCGGTAAGGGAACAGACTCCTATGAGGGGTTCTTGAAGCAGCTTGCTCGGTCACTGAAGCTAGGGGCTTATGTTCAATTTTATGGTCGGGTGACGAATGCAGAGGTAAGGAGATGGATGGCTCGTGCGACAAGTCTCGTTGTTCCCAGCCGACGTGAGGCCTATGGATTGGTGGCCTTAGAGGGAATGGCGATGGGGACGCCGATTATAGCGTCCAATGCTGGGGGACTCGCAGAAGTTGGGTCAAACGCCTGCGCGTTAACCTTTGAGGCAGGTAATATTGCGCAGCTGTCAGTGGCTTTAGCCAGCGCACTTGATAACCCATCCCTGCTAAGATCTCTCTCAGTCAAGGGGCGTGAGAATGCGATGAGGTTTGAGTGGGGTCGGCTTGCGCCGAGATATTTGAGCTGCTTGGAGCAAGTGAGGAGATAGGGGGAGGAAGAAGCAACGGTGTCAGATAGACAAAAACTGACATAAGATATAGTAATTATTGCAACAGAGGGGATGGGAGACCGTAATGTGGGAGCAAAAACAGGTTTTGGTCACTGGTGCGGGTGGATTTATTGGCAGTCACCTGACAGAGACCTTAGTCAAAGCAGGAGCGAAGGTGCGAGTATTTATTAGATATAATTCCAGAGATGGTCGTGGGAACCTAGAAGATTTAGAGCCCGGATTACTGGAACAGATCGAAATAATCGCAGGAGACTTACGTGATGCGGATGTGATCGAACGAACGGTCAAAGGATGTGACGCTGTTTTTCACCTAGGTGCTTTGGTGGGGATCCCGTATTCCTATAAAAACCCTCGCGAGGTTGTGGAAACAAATATTTTAGGGACGTTCAATGTGTTGACAGCTGCCCGGGATCATGGAGTGGAGCGAATCGTACACACTTCAACAAGTGAAGTATATGGGTCGGCACGCTATGTTCCGATTGACGAGTCTCACCCTCTTCAGGGTCAGTCCCCTTATTCTGCCAGCAAAATCGGGGCAGATAAGTTAGCCGAAAGCTTTTATGCTTCCTATGATTTACCGGTTGTCACAGTAAGACCATTTAACTGTTATGGACCACGTCAATCTGCCCGGGCCGTCATACCGACACTGATAACTCAGGCCTTAGCCTGTGAAGAAATACGTCTTGGAAACACAGATACCCTGCGTGACTTTACCTTTGTCACGGATACGGCGGAGGGATTTATTAAAGCAGCGCAGAGCCTAGAGGGGTTGGGTAAGGTAATAAATATTGGTTCAGGAAGGGAAATTTCGATTGGACAATTAGCCCAAATTATAATAAATACGATCCAGAGTACGGCAAAAATTGTCGTAGACGAGGCACGAGTTCGCCCGAGCCGCAGCGAGGTAAACCGTCTTCTCGCAGATAATCGCTTGGCTAAAGAAACGATCGGGTGGGAACCTCGTGTGTCACTGGAAGAAGGGGTCAAAAAGACGGTAGCCTGGGTTGCTTCCCATATGAACCGATTTCAGATAGGGAAATACCAAATTTAAAAGGGAAGGGGAATGGTATGCAAAGCATTATTTTAGCGGGTGGTAGAGGTTCGCGCCTAGATCCGTATACTCGAATATTACCCAAGCCTTTGTTTCCTATTGGGGAAAAACCGATAGCGGCTATTTTGGTTCATCAACTCCAAAAGGCAGGATTTGATGAAATAATTATTGTGTTTAGGTTATCTAGCAGATTTTATCAAGCTTTACTTCCAAAATGGCAGTCATTTGGGATTATCGATTCGTTATTCTGTTGAAACCGCTCCCTTAGGTACGGCAGGCCCATTAAAAATTGTGGATAATCTAGAGGACAATTTCTTAGTCGTCAATGGTAATGAATTAACCACCTTGGATTTTAGGGCGTTGTATGAACATCATATAGCGATGCGAGCAGATATGACCGTCGCTGTACACAAGAAAACTGTTTATTCATCGTTCGGAGTCTTAGAAATTAAAGATGGTCAAGTGACGGCCTATTCGAATTATACCATCCTCGATCAAAACGTTATTATGAGGGTGGAGGCCCTCCCGAATGGGACTATTTAAAATCTGTTCTTTTCTAGGGTAAGTATAGTAAGAAACGAAGGTAGAGAGTGGGGAGTCTTACAGCGGTGATGAACACTTTGATAAAGCTCATCATATAATGGATTAGATGGACAACTAAGAGCTGTTCTATCAAAAAAATAAGGGGGAAAAATAATGCCAGAACTAGAATTCCAAGGGCTAGAATCAGATGATGAGCTGCTTCTAGAGATACAAGGATGTGTTAAACAATGTAAGCCAAAGTGGGTTTTTTGTCCCTGTCCGAAGGGCGGTCAAGGACTCGTTGAAGATAGCTTATTTATTGTTAGACGGCATAAAATTTTCTGGGTTGTTCAGCTTTGTAAAACAGGAGTCATAGCCTTTAGGGAAGTTTCGCCACAATTTATGGAAATCTTTTCCGAGGTAATAGTAGGAGCTACGAGAATTTTTGTTGAGTTTGACCGGTGCCATAGAATAAAAGAATGGATTACCATCCAAGATAAAGACTGCTGCCCAGATAAACTCCCCAAAGATAAATGCTTAGATAATTTTTGTCAGGCTGACTTTTAAGCAAAGGGGCTGTAACAATACTTCATTTTGAAGTTTGTTACAGCCCCTTTATTTTTGAACAAGAAGGGACCTTCCAGAAAGTTCTATTTTTTGGCGGGTATGGAATCAGTTTAACTTTTTTATTCATCAGTGGCACTGCGCAGCGGTATTGTCCAACAAAGGGAATTGTTCCAGCATTAGTACAATTGAAGGTAACAAAATCAGGACATGAACAATACAATAAATAAACCCATAATTTAGGAGGTTAGAAAATATATGCCTTATTTAACAACGGGTTTGTTGGATAACGGCCCTGTTGAGGGCGATAGACAGAGTTCAACTCTCTCGGTAAATATTTCAAATGATGATACTTCTACGGTAGCAATTCAAATTGAGGGATTTTTTCAGAGTGGAACGACAAAAGTGAAGTATGTAGAAGAGTTTTTCACTCTTACAGCGGGATCATTGGCATTGAAAAACTATTTTGTCCCATTTAATGCCTTTGAGTTTCAATTTTTTGTAAGCTCACAGGCTGTAGAAGTATCTGCTTGGAGTAAGGACGCTACTGGAAACCTTACTTCAGTTCATTTGGTAGTGGCCGAAGCAAGCGCCAGAACAGGAAACAGTAAGTAAGAATTCTAAAAAAACTCTTATAAGTTGTGGATTTAATCAATTCGAAGGTAACGGAAATCGGACAAGTACAATACAATGTATAAACCATAATTTAGGAGGTTAACAAAATATGCCTGATCTAACAACTGGTTTGTTTGAAAACACCCCGGTTGAGGGTGTAAGACCAAGTTCAACACTTTCAGTAAATATATCAAATGATGATACTTCTACGGTAGATGTTCAAATTGAAGGATTTTTTCAAAGTGGAACAACAAAAGTAAAGTATGTAGAGGAGTTTTTTACTCTCACAGCAGGTAGTGTAGCCCTAAGAAGCTATTTTGCCCAATTTGATGCCTTTGAGTTTCAATTTACGGTTAGCTCAGAGGCTGTAGAAGTCACTGCTTGGGGTAAAGACGCAACTGGAAATCTAACTACAGCCCATAGGGTAGTTGCACAAGAGGTTAACCCATTTTAACAAGAAAATAATAATTACAAATAATGTGAGGAGACGAGAGGATGGCTGAATTAACTACCGGATTAATTGAAAATACGCCGGTCGCCGGTGTAAGACCAACTTCAACGTTCACAGTAAAAATCACTAATGATGACACAATTGCTGCTACCGTTTTCATTGAAGGATTTTTCGTGACAGGGATTACAAAAACATTGTATGCCTCGGAGTTATTTATTATGGCCCCAGGGGAGGTAGCAGAAAGAATCTATTTCGCGCAGTTTGATGAGTTTGAATTTAAGTTCATTACCAGCTCCGATGCTATTGAGATCTCCGCTTGGGGAAAAGATGCCGCTGGGAATTTGACCGCAGCCCATCGCTTGGTACCTGCAGAACTTGATCCAATAGGGCCCACAGGAGTGACAGGAGTGACAGGAGCAACAGGAGCAACAGGAGCAACAGGAGCAACAGGCTCGACAGGTGCAACAGGAGCTGCAGGAGCAACAGGAGCGACAGGTGCAGGAGCCACAGGAGCCACAGGAGCAACAGGAGCGACAGGAGCGACAGGAACAGTAGGAGCCACAGGTGCCACAGGTGCGACAGGAGTAGGAGCAGTAGGAGCGACAGGAG
>DOPS01000025.1:0-2846 GCA_003512645.1 Desulfosporosinus sp. | reverse complement strand
ATCTGTGAAGAGATGCTGGCACTCCAGGTAAAACGCTGTCGTAAACTCCCTCAATAATAGCAACATCCTCGTTCATATAGCTTCCCCCTGCGAATCCTATCACGGCGAACCTTAAAGTAATCGTCTTCCCAACATATAACAAACAATGTCTCATTTGTATCATCTTCCACCAATTACGTCAAGTGGAGTTCATTACGATCATGGGCTCCCTGAGCTGCGTATTATAACTATTTACTAAGTATTCTGTATATTCAGCAAACTCCTCTTGAAACTATGATTACACAAGCTTATAATAAGTAGTAAATAAAACCAAAAAAAGAGTACTCGTTGCTGCTAATGTCAGGCCGACGGGTACTCTTTCCATTTATGGCTCCAAGGGTTACAACCGGTACAACCGGATAAGTAACCCTTTTGGTTTGATGCCTTGGGAATTTCATTTAGCCTATTAGATATCTATTTGTGTCAGATCGAAAGGCCCAGAATATTATGTAATATAATGGAAAAGGAGGATGTGTAGATGATAATATTTGGTTGTGGTATTGCTATCGTAGTTGTGGCTATTCTTATGCTTATTGCTTTGGGCCTTGTATTCTAATAAAATCTCTCAATCCTTGAACGCGGCCACTAGGAGTGGAAAAAACGTTGCAGTGATATTTATTTGGACTACTTGCCCATGTCCGGGTATTAAATTAGGCTCAGCCGAATTAGCTGAGCCTCTACTGGGTTAAAATTTCTCAGTTACCAAATCAAAGCCTTCAAGCGTGGCAGTGTCATCAATTCGAATCATCAAATATCGTATTCCATCCTTGGTTACTTGCTTAACGTTTTTTAGATCTTGTGGACCGATCGAAATCACCGCTGTGTTATTGTCAATTTTAATCGACTTCGTTGCATAATTAGGGGTAATACTCGATGCTTTAAACTCGTAGTTCTCCCCACCCATAATTCCCAGAAACGAGGATCTAAACTTATCTGCGGTATTAATTCCGCTATTTTCTAAAATTCTCTCCATATCTTTCAAACCTATCATAGAAACTTCTCCACTTTCAGCCTCTACGTCAAGCCGGCGACCAAGTTCCTCATAAATGCGCGAAACAACTTCAGGTTCAATTTCCGTTCCTACAATATCTCGAACAACTTCGAGAAAACGCTCTTTGTCAGCCTTCGCTGTTGATTTAAATTCACAATCTAGCACGTTTTCAACAAACAACGGATTGGGCTTATTATCATTTTTAGTAAAATAAACAACCTTATCAGTCTCTGCTGCATTGTCACTAAATGAAGGAAACATAAAGCCTTCAATAGGAGCGTCTGTATTAATAGTAACGTTCATAGGGAGATTGGTTTTGAACTCTCTATCTTCAAAATCAAATTTAAGCAACTTTTTAGGAATAATAATAGGACAGATACTACCAATGAAAAATTCCATAGTATAGGCTTCGGCACCATCTTCAAGTTCGTTATTTTTCTTCCCAACTGGTTTATAGGTCTCTCCCCGTACAAAGCTGATCATAAAATCCTTCTCATAGTTCTCACACGTTTCTTCAATAATTTTATTCACAATTGTTAATGTCGCTTCTCTAAAATTCTTTGTACGCAAAGTATGAAACATGTGCTTTTGAGTTATATTTTCCCCCAGTTTATTGTCTTTGAACTCTAACTCAAATATTTTAGAATCAATCTTCCCTGACAATACCTTTTTAAAGTTTTTTAAATACAATTCTTTTCTTTCCTCGTCCATCATATCAAAGTATAATTCCTCTGAACATAGAATATCCTTGCTTTCATGTTTAATATAATAGCTGCAAATTTCTTGCATTTTCAATTTTGAGTTGTTGATTTTTAGTTCTCTGCGGATGCCGGCAATATCTTCCTTGTTCATGCATCTATCTCCCTTTTATCAATCGTAGGCAGAACTCTCCCGCCTCTTTAGTAAAAATAATTTAAAACACTGTCAGCTTGTGTTAATCTGTATAACCCAATGACTGATAATTCGAGCGATACCTACAGATTCTATGCTAAGTATACAATATTCGCCATGTATTCTTCTTTTCCTTCCATATACAGAAGTAATCCATGAGAAATAGAAAACCAGACCGTACAATACGTTCTGGTAAAATGGCGCTCCAGAGAGTAGTAACAATTCACCCGTGTTTCAATCACGAGATTAAGCCTTGCAGGTTAAATTTTCTAAATATTCAGTATACTCATATTTGAATTTCCGTCATATACTTTAACTAACACACGGTTTTTATTCATTGAGAGGAGTGGATCATAATGTTGCTCAAGAATTTAATACTAACGTGCTCCTATTGCGATGTTTGTGGTGAAGAAAAAAAGACTGAGTTGATGTGTTGTGAATACTCTTATACCAATGAGCTAGATGATATTACAATTACTGAGGAATCCTGCTGGAGTATCTGTAATGATTGTTCAAATCTCATTAAACCAAGAATTGGGCATAAGTATTAAAATGCACTAAAAGAGTCATTTACCCCTCGGACATATTGTGTCCAAGGGGTTCATCATTAGCACTTTAATTGATCATTACTTATCTCAGTCTTTAAAGCATCTAGTATTTATCTCAGTGAATAACTCATTATTGCATACAACAGTATTCAGTAATAAAAGTAGTGCGCCTAAATACTCTAGGTGCACTACTTTTTATTACTTAATTGTTAAGCTTTAGTTTTTGTCTTAGTATCGTCCACTATTGTATCTACAGCAGCGCTTATAGTCTCGTTGCTTAATCCCAGACCCTCTGGCAAACCCTTTACGTCAATGTTGATGTTCTTGGTTGTCTTGGCGTCGAATGTATTGGCCTTCATTACATCCATAAGGTCGAA
>DOPS01000142.1:0-17737 GCA_003512645.1 Desulfosporosinus sp. | reverse complement strand
GAAAGCACTCACTCTGGAGTCGCGTGTCGCGTAGCCAATGGACAAGCTGATGTCGGCGTCGGAGTAAAGGCCGAGGCTCAACGACTCGGTCTTGATTTTATCCCCCTCTTCCAAGAACGCTATGATCTCGTTTGTTTGGGCAAAACTTCCAAAACCCCTATCTGGAAACAACTCGTCGATGTTCTTAAATCTCCAGGATTCCTCCAAGCCATCCATCAACATCAGGGGTATGATACGTCCCTGACAGGAAAAATCTTCTTAAATACTTAGATGAATGGGAGGAAGTGTCTTAGGCTCGTTCGCACATCCTACGTACGCAATCCCTCTCTCCGTGCTCTCTAAGCTAAGAAACTTCCTCTGGCTTGGGTCGTCGGAGGGTGGAACGACCTAGAATCCCAAGGTGCTGTTTGCGTTATTGACGCAAATACGCTTTGCCGGCTTTGATGCAAGTATGGCAAGTATGGGGACGGTTCTCGACTTGCATTCCTTGACTTGCATTCACGCTCACCGAAGCTCCGGAGCGAATTGTCCATGGATTGACTGATGCCTGGTGCAAAGATGGCATGGAGCGGCGCTAAAAAAACATATTATTAGGAGGAATAAAGAAAATGAAAAACAATCTCAGACTTCGCCTTAATTCTGGTTTCGCGCTACTAATGATTGCCATCATGGTGATCGTCGTCGGGTGTGGAACAGCCGCAACCCCAACACCCCCAGCAACTCCAGCACCACAAACGACTGAAATCCCCAAACCTGCAAGACCCGACATTATTTTGGCGACCACCACAAGTACGCAAGACAGCGGCTTACTAGATTTTCTCATACCCGATTTCGAGAAAAAAACGGGATATAAGGTCAAAACAATAGCGGTCGGAACAGGGGCTGCTTTAGCCATGGGAGAAAAAGGCGACGCTGACGTTTTACTGGTGCATGCACCTTCCTCAGAAAAAAAATTAGTCGATAATAAGACAGCCATCAACTATCAACTTGTGATGCACAACGATTTCGTCATTGTAGGACCTGCCTCCGATCCCGCTAAAGTAAAAGAGACAAAAACAACCGTAGACGCTTTAAAGGCAATTTCAGCAAGTCCCTCCATCTTTGTCTCCCGTGGAGATGATTCTGGAACTGACAAAATGGAAAAAGCCCTCTGGACGAAGGCCAACCTCAAACCATCTGGGGATAAATATCAAGCAACCGGTCAAGGCATGGGGCAAACACTTACCGTGACCTCTGAGAAACAGGGATATACTTTAACAGATCGTGCAACCTACCTGGCGACTCAGAAAAACTTAAAACTTGAAATCGTTCTTCAGGGAGATGCTTCTCTCTTAAATATTTATCATGTCATGCAAGTTAACCCTGAAAAGTTCCCTAAAGTTAATGCTGATGGAGCTAAAGCCTTTGTCGATTTTATGACGAGTCAAGATACCCAGACCCAAATCGGAACCTTTGGGAAAGACAAATTCGGTCAGGCCCTCTTCTTCCCTGATGCTGGCAAAAAGATGGAGGATCTCGGCAAGTAAACCACCGAACTCACGTAAGGGAGGAAATGTTACTACATGGAAATGATCTGGGAAGGAATCCAAGCAGCCATTCACCTCCTGCTAACAGGGGATCCCGAAGTGATCGAAATCACCCTCCTTACCCTTAAAATATCCGGTACCGGAACGTTGATTAGCCTTTTTATCGGGATTCCATTTGGCACACTCCTAGCTCTAAAACCCTTTCCAGGGCGACGTTTTGTTTTAAGTATTGTTAATACCGGAATGGGCTTGCCTCCTGTGGTCGTTGGATTATGGGTCTCAATTTTCCTGTGGAGATCTGGCCCTTTTGGATTTTTAAATATCATGTATACCCCAACAGCCATCATCATCGCCCAGGCGATCATTGCCTCTCCCATTATTGCCGCCTTAACCTGTGCCGCTCTTCAACAAACTAACCCCAAACTTAGGCTCCAAATCCGGGCGCTGGGGGCAACCCGACTCCAGTATACTTGGTTGCTGCTTAAGGAAGTCCGTTTTTCACTCTTTGCCGCAATTATTGCCGGTTTTGGGGCAGTCGTTTCTGAGATTGGGGCATCCATGGCGGTAGGGGGAAACATTCATGGCCAGACTCGTGTTCTAACAACTGCCACTGTCCTAGAAGTTTCTAAAGGCAACTTCGACATTGCCATTGCCTTAAGTATTATCTTATGTTTACTAGCCTATGGAGCTACTTTAGGCTTAACCCTACTTCAACAGAAACAGCAAGGAGGCCCCTAAGGTGCTCGAAGCTCAGGAGATTACCTGGAAGCAGGAACATAAAACAATTCTGCAAACGATTGATTTTCATTTGTTACGAGGGGAATGCGTCGGCCTGATCGGTCCGAATGGATCTGGAAAAAGCAGTTTGCTAAAAATCCTAGCGTTTTTAGAGACTCCAACTTCTGGAAGGCTCTATTTTCAAGGCCAATCCATACCAAAAAACGTCCCGCTTGCTATTCGCCGGAAAATCGCCATTGTTTTTCAGGAATCCCTCTTATTGAATACGCGTGTTTTTGACAATGTTGCCATTGGATTAAAAATTCGGGGTCTCTCTAAAGGAACCATTAAGGAACGAGTGGACTATTGGCTGGAGCAGTTTGGAGTAATCCATCTTTCAAAACAGGCGGCACGGTCACTTTCTGGAGGAGAAGCCCAACGTGTTAGTTTAGCTCGGGCCTTTGCCATTGAGCCGGACGTTCTATTTTTAGACGAGCCTTTTTCAGCCCTTGATGCCCCCACCAAAGAGGGACTTCGTGTCGATCTAGCCAAAGTTTTTAAAACCACACAAACAACGACCGTCTTAGTCAGCCATGATTTTAAGGATATTGCGCATTTGGCCAGCCGAGCCTTGATTCTACTCAATGGGCAAGTCACAGCGGAAGGCTCTCCGAACGAACTACTCAGGAATCCCCCACAAGGAGATGTCGCCCGTTTTCTCGCGCACTTTGCCTCATAAGAAGTAAACAAACAAAGGGGTGCCCTCTGGCACCCCTAATTTATATTTCTTTATACTTCCTTTTTGATATAAAAGATAAAGAAAGCGAAACGAAACTAGTTTTATTTCGGGCGGTGGTACGCTTATCCCCCAAAAAAGAATATTCGCCTACGAAACGGGGAATATTCCTTGAATTTGGAGTTCTCGAACAAAAAGAGGCAGTAACAAACAGGATATTTTTTTGTTACTGCCTTTTTTTCAACTTAGTAAGTGTAATCCTCGTGACACGTTCGACAGACAGAGGTGTTCGTGTAGCGTTTCAAGGCAGAAGATGGGTTCTGATCTAACAAATAAGCAGTTGCATCGATTGTAGCTTGGGGTGAAGGCCCCCCAAAGAGTTCCTCTGCCACTCTCGTTATGTCTCTATCTTCGCTATCTAATATTGTTGTTACATCCGAACCGTGTGCGAAGTGGCACTTTAAGCAAGTTAAAGAGTTGTTGTTCGTGGTGTGTCCAAATCTCTTAGACCAGACACCCGTTGGCGAACCGGATTTAACAAGATAGTCCGTGTGACAAGCGGCACAGAACGTGCTGATAGCAAGTCCATTAGTTTCGTACGAAGCGGGATCTACTTTTGTTATCTTCACACCATATATTGGATCACCAAACCAAAATACGCTCGGATCCATTGCTAATTCTAAGACAATCGCACGAGATAAATCTGCATTTCTTCCTACTAGTGTTGTAATAGTCTGCGCATTTTCTGTTGACACAACACTTTCAGAATCATCTAAACAAGCTTCAGCCTCAAGCGCTATTCCAGAAGCATCGAGAAAGCTGTATCTCCCAGCTGCATAAGTTACCCCTTTCAGCACAAATGGAACTGTATTTGTTAGAACCTGGTTGCCTTCTTTATCCAAGGTATTCACCGCACTGTCAGGAGTGTTGATCTTTGCGAATCCTTGTTGATAGTTCATTGTAATTCCATCAAACGCCGTCTCTTGCCCTTTCAGCTTTTCATCTAGCCTTAACTGAGAATTAATGGTACTATCTTTACTCAAAGGATCACCATCATAGAATCCCGTGTAGTTCACCTTAAACGTCAAGGAATTGTTATATTGTCCACCGTTTATCCACGGCTGGGAATCTTTTACATAGTTTATTTGAACAGGATCCCCTTGAGTAATCTTTTTTAGAACAACTACAACATGGTCCGTGCCTGTTGCATATGTAGCACTGATCCCATTCGTAATCATATCCGTTGCCTCATCGTAATAAGGTACCTCTGAGGCCAGCATTTCAACGGCAACAAAATCCGGCGAAGCAAGTATCGCTGCATCTAAATCAGCTTGGGTAACAATGCCAGGGTCTCCTATGACGGGTACGGCGGGAGCGGCAGCAAGGACTGTATCTCTAAGCATTGTACCGCCGGTTAGTGCATTTACACCGCCATTTGCTGCTTTCGATATACCGGTATAGGTACCGGCATCATCGTCTCTCATCGGTAATGTGGCAATACCATTGGGATTATAGTGCAGTAAACGGTCGCTGTAAGATCCATGCGGGGAATGACAGCTTGCACAAGAGTTGGTGTTATTCTGATACTCCCCGTGTGTTCTTTGCTTTCCGGTTGGGTCGTTAGTCGCTTTGATTACATCATTAACTGAGGTACCATCATTAGTATTTACATTCTTCCCAGTTTGGTTGACGTTATTAATGCCATTATCTGTGTCCGTTGCTGGGTCAGATGGACTACTGACTACGTCCGTATCCAAGGGTCTCAATTGGTTATCTTCCGTTATAGTGGTTGCTATTGCGAGGCTCGCAATTCCTAATACGAATACCATGGTCAGACTAATTATTATCGCCGCAAGCCATTTCCTCATATTCCCACCTCAACTTCTTTAGATATTAATTCCCATTCCTGAGTTAGTAAATATCATATCGTATACCTTAATTAGGACTAATTCCCAATATACTATCAACATTATAGATGATTCGACGAATTATCTCTTTTTCCCTTCTGAATATATAAAATATTTAAATATAAAAAGCCCTAGTTAACCTAGGACTTTTTAAAACGTAATTTTTATTTAATTTAAATTACATTCAATTTACATGACTTTAGATTACATAGCATTCTTATAGATTTGAATCACTTGTTCAAGAGTTGCGGTGCGAGGATTAGTGAATTGACAAGCATCTAATTTCGCATTTCCAGCCATCAGAGGTAAGTCTTCTTCTTTTACATTCAATGCATTTAGCCCGGAAGGAATTCCGACATCAGCAGACAGCGTGGCGATTGCAGTTAAGCATTTTTCTGCCGCATCTCTGGTAGAAAGTCCATCAATGTTTTCACCCATCGCTACAGCGATCTCTGCAAAACGTTCGAGATTGCCAATCATGTTGAAGCGTGAAACGTGAGGGAGAAGGATTGCGTTACATACACCATGAGGTAAATTATAGAATCCACCTAATTGATGAGCCATTGCATGAACATAACCTAAACTGGCGTTATTAAAAGCCATACCCGCTAATAATTGGGCATAAGCCATTTGTTCACGTGCTTCGAAGTCATCGCCATTCGCCACGGCGCGACGTAGATATTTAGGGATTAATTTAAAAGCCATTAAGGCAGCTGAATCTGTTACTGGTGTGGCGATCGTGGAAACATACGCCTCTACGGCATGGGTGAGTGCATCCATTCCGGTGGCAGCGGTTAAACTTGGCGGTTGTTTCATCATTAACAGGGGATCATTAATTGAGACATTAGGAGTTACGTGCCAATCAACGATGGCCATTTTTATATGCCGTGCTTCATCCGTGATAATACAGAATCTTGTCATTTCAGCAGCCGTGCCGGCGGTGGTGTTAATTGCAATCATCGGAGCCATCGGCAAGGGGGATTTATCGACGCCTTCATAGTCGTTAATTCTTCCGCCATTACCTGCAACAAGCCCAATTCCTTTGGCACAGTCATGTGAAGATCCTCCGCCTACAGATACAATCAGGTCACAGCCTTCTTTAGTATAGATGTCAAATCCATCATGCACGTTTTTATCGGTCGGATTAGGTTCAGCACCGCCATAAATTACAACTTTGACGCCTTCTTTTTCAATAATATCAGCAATTTCCTGAGCCATACCAATCTTTTCGAGATAGGCATCGGTCACCAGTAAAACTTTCTTTCCGCCCAGTAATTTTGCTTGTTTTCCTGTTTCCTGAGCTGCTCCAGCTCCCATGAGGTTTACGGTTGGCATGAAGTACCCATAGACTTGATGAATAACTGACATAGTTAAATACCTCCCATTTCCTTTTTTATTGGTCACGCTGTCTTATATTATTTGCAATATCCATGCCAAGCATTCTGAATATTTGTTATAATAGTTACAAGGTTGATTATTTCTATGATTTTGATACCTTAATAAATGAATATTGAATTTTATATGAAATTTCTAATTCCTTTCTGCTCTAGTTTGACTCACTTTGCATAGAGCAGTGTTTGATTATGGAACACTTTCTTGAGGATGTTTCAATGTATTACTTAATAAAAAGCAAAAAATGTATTAAATTGTTTTAAGCAAATTAATACATTCTGTATAGATCACGGTTAACTATACTGTTTAGATATTTCAACCGGTACTCGAAACCCTCTTTGTAGATTAAATTAACACAACCATAATTTTGTTCAAGACGAAAGACGTTTTCTAAGGGTATCCCAAGTACATGGCATAAGATTACTCTGTTTACTCCTGCATGTCCAACGATTAAAATTGTCGTTTCATCCGATTTGGCAAGGCTTTCGAAGACAGGAATCACTCTTCTGTAGCAGTCTGAAAAACTTTCTCCCTCTGGTGGACTGTAATTCGCGATATCTTCACCACGTTCTTTGAATTCCTTTGGATACTTTGCTCTAATTTCAGAGAAGGGTTTCCCCTCCCAATCGCCCATATATAATTCCCGCAACTCCACGCGAGCTATGGGAACGCTTTGATGGGCAGAGGCAATTATATCTGCTGTTTGTTGTACTCTCCCTATATCACTGCAATATATGTTATCTAAGGGCACCCGTCTAAATATCTCTTTCAATAAGGTAGCCTGTTTCCTGCCAAGAGTACTTAACGGAAGGTCCGATTGACCGATATAGCGTTTGTCTCTTCCTAGACCGATATCTCCATGCCTAACTAAATAAATAAGCTTTTTATCCATCGTCATCCACTTCCAAGACTCCCACTTAGTTGGGGACATTCCTGTCCCAAAGAACAGCTTTTACTTCAGCAGGTGTGTCCCCTTTCCGCAGAAGTGGGAGTTCCATGTTCACTTTAGCTGAACGAGTTCACTTAGGATCATTTTATTTTACCGTTCTGATCCGACTCTCTTTGAACTTTAATCAACTCGCTGAGAATGCTTACGGCTATTTCTTCAGGAGTTTCTGCCCCGATATTTAGACCGATTGGAGAATACAGCTTTTGCAAGGATTCGCTCGAGACTCCTTCCTCCTCCAATTCAGCTTTCAAGGCTTTAACCCTTCTGCGACTACCAATCATGCCAATATATGCGGCTGGTTGATTAATCACTTTCCGCAGACACACTTTGTCATAACGATGCCCCCTTGTAATAATTACAACAAACGTTTGCGGATTGATATTTATCCCATCCAATGCTCGTTCAAAATCATCGCAAATAATCGTATCAGCGGTGCTAAATCGGGCAAAATTAGCGAAGGATGGACGATCATCGACAACGGTAACCTCATACCCTAGGATTTTAGCCATAGTCGCAAGGGGGAGTGCAATATGTCCTGCACCTAAAATCAACAATCGTACGACCGTCGTTGGGGGCTCTATCAGTAACCGGTAATCCGCTTTCGTCACTGAGGTCTCACATGGCTCGAACTCAGAGTTCAAACTAATTAATAACGGCTGACATCGTTTGCCTCCTGTTTTGGCATTCTCCAGTGCAACTCTATTTAATCCTTCGATACCAAGATCACCAACGACATTCCCGTTATT
Source organism: Desulfosporosinus sp. (assembly GCA_003512645.1). Lineage (GTDB taxonomy): Bacteria > Bacillota > Desulfitobacteriia > Desulfitobacteriales > Desulfitobacteriaceae > Desulfosporosinus. Next base: position 9,764 of record DOPS01000142.1, on the reverse strand, counting down.
CTTGATGAACAATTTTTCCCCTACTAATCGTCCTTCAGTCGCCTCTATCACAGTAACAAGAACGGGGTTTGTGGTCTCATTGATAGCTGACAGATAATCATTGAGGAGACTAGTCTGTTCCACGAGGCTTTGAGAACCCAAATAATCGATGAATAATCCCATGATCCCCCCGCAAACCATTCCTTCCTCTTGAGCCATGTCTGCGGTCATATTCAAATAATATATCTTAGAAGAGTATGCTGCTAAAACATTTAAGGCCTCCCGCCTAGCCTCAGCCTCACCACATCCGCCCCCGATGGTTCCTACTGTCGTCCCGTCAGCAAACACTAACATTTTGGCTCCAGGCTTACGGGGCGTTGATCCCAGCACACTGGTTACAGTGATCAGGGCCACATCCATGTTTTGATCAAGTGCTTTGTTTAGCCCTAGGTATATATCTTTTTCCATTAGCCTTGCCCCCCTAGCTCAACCTTCCATACGTCATGTAAAGGCATCTTGATTATTTGTTCTATTCTTGTCTGGATTCTTTCAGCATTACTCAACCTCAGTCTAATCTTTCTGAAAACCTCTTGATCGTTCTTATTCTGCTCCAAGAGGCCTGAGAATCTGACCTGGAGTGAAATAATCTGGTCGTCTATGACAAGTTTATCCGCTAAATAGACGATTTCTTTTTCTGTTAAGGCTTGGTCAGCAGGATTCAGGCAAATATCCGTATGTTCGGCGACAATTTCCGCTACCTCCGGATAGTTTACGAGCATTTTGGCGCCAACTTGTGCATGGTGGGGTTCACCTTTGGCCAAGTCATGTAACAACGCAGCTGCTCTGATTAATTCAAGGTTCATTTGACAACCAGACTTAATTAAATAGCTTCCCATTGCACTACTTAACTGAGCAACCTGCTTGCAATGATTAAACACCTTAACAGGAGTGTTTGCCTTCTTTATTATAGCATAACATTCTTCTTCTGAGGGGATCTGGGTATCTCCACAGTACTTCAGCATCTGCTGGTAGTCCTCCGGTGTGTCCATGTCAAGCAAAACACCCAGGTCATCAACCTCAACATCTATGGCATCATGTTCATACTGTTCTAATAAAGCCCTCATTCCTCCCGGTTTGTTCCAGGTCATTACTTTGTTCACATAGCGGCAGGAAATTAAAGGGGGATGTCCCCTCTTTCCCTGATAAGACGGATATATAATACCGAACTCCGTTGTGAAGAACGTGTTTTGAAGCTTTTCCAATGTATCCTGCTTTACGATAGGATTATCGACAGGTAATAGAAAAAATCCCTTTACCGCTGGTGATAAACTTTTAACCCCAGATGTAACTGAGGAGAACATCCCTTCGGAAAAATTCGGGTTAACGATGGTCTGAACCCCTAGTCTATCTATGACAGGAAACAATTCGTTTGCCCGATGCCCAACCACCACCCGGATATCTCTGATCCCATTATCCTGAAAACTGTGTACAGCCTGTTCTAATACAGTGCTCCCGCCCAACGATAAAAGTGGCTTGAAGCGTTTCATACGAAAAGAGTATCCTGCGGCAACTATGATTGCTGCTAAGGAAGCCTTAGCCTGTATATCCTCTTTTTCAGCCACATTAAAGACACTCCCTCTCTTATCTTGAATCTGTCGCTTAGCTGTACTTTTTCTGGATGTAACTACTGCGCCTGATTCAAGATAAAGGAACACCCGCAAGCTACCGTCCTGTCTAGCTTCCCTTACTACAGGGATTTCATCTAAAGCCTGATGAACATTTCTTTTTACTTCAAAAGATATAGGTCCCTTTAACTGAACATCGAGTTGCAACTGATTTTCCTTTTCTTGCATGCCCTCTGTTAGGGTTACCTCAAAATCGAGAACATTGTCGAGCGCAAACAAAACCTCATCAAAGTCCGCCATAGTTAGGAAATCGGCTTGGCTCAGATAAACCCGTTCTCTGGACTTTATCAGTTCCAGCCGCTTTAATACTGAGTGGCAGGCACAAGGGCCTAGAAGGAACCTTGACATATCACCAGTACGATAACGAATTAAAGGCATAGCTGATCTGGTCAAAGTCGTAAAGACTATCTCACCTGGTTGCCCGTCTACAACGGGCCGTCCTGAATTGGGATCGATGATTTCGATATAGAGGTCTGCTTCCCGGAGGTGGTAACCACAGAAACCCTCACATTCTACTCCGCCGCCCAGCCCCATCTCAGTCATGCCATAGTGATTAAACACCTTACACCCCCATGCACTTTCGAGTTCTTGTACAATAGCTTGGGGTACGTAATCGGTACTCAATAGAACCCTTCTCAAGCTCAGGGAGGGAGAGCAACCCTTGGAATCTTTAAACCTCACTAAGCTCAATACTTGCGTGGGTATCCCTACTAAAACATTGATATTGTCCCGTTTGATTTGCTCTATAGTTGCCTCGGGATTCGTAACCAGACCGTGGACAACCCCTATTACACCTGCTCTTTCTAAACCTAAGCGTAGTAAATCTCCGACGCTTCCCGGTATTTCCCCGGGCAACATGATCAAGACCCTGTCTTCGGGCCTTACCAAGGTTAACATGCCATGATGAAAGAAATCGATGGTCAATTCTTGATCTGCCTCAGTAAAGAACAGGCGTTTAGGTTTACCTGTTGTGCCAGAACTCTGTAAAGTGACGATCCTGTTGATCTCATTTTGGGAGACACACAAGAAATCGAGAGGATTATCTTTTAAATTTTCGGACGTGGTAAAGGGCAGTTTGTTCATATCCTGGAAACTTGATATCTTGCAATCTATTTTTGAGTACAGACGTTTATAGAAAGGGCTTTTACTGGTTACCCAGTCAAGCGTTTCCTGCAGTTTGGCCAACTGATAGTCCTCGATTTGCTTTCTGGTTAAACCTCCTGAACTATCTCCGGTAATTTTGTGCTTTATCCAGGGCTCAAGCGAGGTGGTTTGTATATCCAAGCCCTATCTCTCCCTCCGATAAATTGAGTGCCCATACTTATCCGTAAGGTTATAAGCGCAAAAAGGAATTAACTTACCTTCCGGGCTTACCACATGGATACAACAGTTTTTTAATCTGTCTATATCTAGATTCCACACATCTTGAAAGGCCATGCCACTGATGGAAAAGGCATAGGTTTTTAGCTGTTGGATTAGATTGTCCCAGGAGTTAGTACATGGAGACTGAATTGTTAACCTTTCTGCTCCTGACCATTGCCGGGCCACAAAGGTTCTTGTTTTTCTGGCTAATTCATCCGCTCGCTCTGGTCCAGCACAGCATGAATTGTTGATAATAGCTTTCAAGCTGCCATCTAGTTGTCTCGTGAAGTTGCCGCTAAAAGAGCAGCGGCCATTATGGGGTTTCAGGTTGGCTGCTTTGATGAGTCCATCCGTCTGTTCCTCAATGGCTTGAATGACTTCGGGGAGTGTGATCCTGTCTTGATCCAGGGGTTCTTTAGGAATTCTACCGAAATAACTGACAGGTTGAAAGTGCACCCCTCGGACTGCAGGAAGATTTTCCAAGGCAAACTTGATGATTCCTCCGATATTATGAGTATTTATCCCTGGTATCAGGGTAGGTACTAACACAACCCCAATCCCATGTTGAGCACAGTTCTCTATCGCTTTGGCTTTAACCTCAAAGAGCCTACGACCCCTGATTCCCTGATAAATCGAATCCTCTGTACCGTCAAATTGCAAAAACACGGAACTAAGACCAGCTTCCTTCAATCGGCCCACAAAGCCAGGATCTTCCGCCAGTCGCAAGCCATTCGTGTTGAGCTGGATGAAGTTAAAACCTAATTTCCTTCCCATCTCCAGTATTACCGGCAAGTCGTTTCTGAGGGTTGGTTCACCGCCGGATAACTGGATATTGACAGGACCACTGGCAGCAAGGACGTTTTTGTACCACCCTTCTATTACATCCAAGGAAGGTTCGTCAAGCTCCGTCCCTGCATTGGCAAAACAAAATTTGCAGTTTAGATTACAACGCTGGGTGACCTCTATCAAAGCCGTACAAGTCGTCTTATAATGGTCTTCACATAAGCCACAATCAAAGGGACAACCTTTCTCAACCTGTGTAAAACACTCCTTGGGTGGGGTTGGAATCGTAGGTCTGACCCATGAATCCCATTGAGGGCTACCACGCCAAAGCAGGGTTCGATAGTCACCATGTTCAGGGCAATGTTTTACCATATAAACCTTTTCCCCCTGAACCACTCTTTGAGCTGGAATCCTCGCTAAACATTCAGGGCACAAACTCTCTGTCGCGGAAATCATACCTTCGTCCATTACTTCCATGTGTTTACCTCTCTAACTGCAGTTTGCGTCCTTTTTGGCGATTAGCTGAAAATACCCCATCTTCGCTTGTTTAATCGCAGCCTGGGTAAGGCTAGGATCAACTGAGCCTGAGCATGAAGAAGACTTTAGCCAAAACTCGGTCATAGAGCCATGGGTCATGATTAGGTCAACTGTTAATTGCGTCAAAAGGTTCGTGTGATCACTCCAATTAACGATGTTGAACCCCTGTCCGAGTAACTTATTGATTAACGAATCCTTGGGCAATGCTCTGCGTATACATGAGTCGAGATTGAGCTCCTGAAGACCTTTGAGACCGTCAGGATTACGAGTATACACATCATTAATCACCAACCATCCTCCTGGTTTAAGCACCCTGAAAATCTCCTCTAGAACCTGATCCTGGTCCTCCATTACTGACAAAGCACACTCGGCGAACACTCCGTCCATATGGCTAGCCGGAAAGGGTAAATCTGCTCCCAGCCCTCGAATCAGGTTTAAGCCTGGATTCTTCTTTCTCCCACTCTCTAACAGCACCTCTGAAGAATCTAACCCTATGGCCTGGAGCTCAAACACTGAAACTAAACGTTCTACCGTTGCACCGCTGCCGCAGCCTACATCTAAGACCCTCGCGTCCGAGAGAAAGTCACAGCTTCTGACTCCCAAGTCGGTTAAGAAGAACCCACCCGGTCTCAAAGTATCGCCTGTGGTCTGGCGCAATAGTTCACTCTCATACAATTTAAAAGCATCGTTTTTCAAAGTTTATCCACTTCCGACTTCTAAACTTCCGACTTCTGACCTCTGTATTAGTCCTCATCCGTTGACTCAGGGTCTTCTGTATAGGTTGCCAAAATCTCTTGCACCTTACTAAAGGTCGTTGATACAATATTGCCGCATTGCACAGGATACTCATCGCCCTCATCCAGGGAGTGATCTAAGATCCCATCGCAATCGATACTGCCATGGACTTCTTCAAACCACTCCATCAAATCATTGATCATAACGTTAATTTTGGCGTGAGCGAATTCGATGGGAGTTCCCTTCCCAACGTTTAAACCAATTAAACATGCCCCCCCGGTTAGTGCACCACAGGTTTTTCCCGACCTGCCTATTCCTCCACACAAACCTTGCATTGCTTTAATTAAGTCGGGGTTTTCTTTTCCTTGTTCATCTAAACCTAGGATTAACATAATTTGGCTACAGCAAAATCCCTGAGTAGCTAATTGAAACATTCGAAAGGCATCGACCGTCATCTTGCTACCCCCTCTTATCCACTCTCCCACTTCTATAAGTGGGAGTTTCCGGTTCTACTTCACTTATCCTCAAGGCTTTGTTCCACTTCGAACATCTTGCCTAAAGCTAAGTCTTCGGTAATCAGAACCAAGTCACAGCTTAAGCATTTTAGTTCTTCAACTCTAAGATCATTTCCTAGATATGTTATTCTTACCGTACCATGCTTTAGTTCACCACCACATTTTCCGCACTTCCACACGGGTTTGGGCGGTAGATTTGCTGTCTGATTCATGGCTTCACTTCCTCGACAATTTCCATCCGGTGGCTATAGGCGTTTAAGACCACAAAACCATCCTCCTGAGGTTGGTATTCAACCCAATATGTCACTCTAGCTGGTCGGAAATAGGCTAAATAGTTTCCGTTATCCGGATTGATAAATTTTCTTCCCGTGCGTTCCGCATGTTCTATTACCTGCTGAACATCTTCGATTAAAATTAGTCTTTCTTCCATAATATTTCTTATTTGTTCATTACATATTATTTTTATAGTCCTATAACCCCTTTCCTTTTCCTGCGGCGTTTGCCAGAACTTACGCAGTAACTTTCTTTTTAGTCTGGCCCGCTGCTCATGTCGTTGAGAAAATCCCGAATCAGGTCTGGTAGCAGCCTTTTGCAGATCATCGGCAAAAATGAGGTCTAATAAATGAAGTGTACGTTTACCATGAGCAGCAAATCTATCTCTACACATGGCACAGTAGGCTACATAGTCTGTAGTGCTTTCTTTTATCCTGTTTTCTACAATCTGCTGCGCAAGTCCTGGATTAGCGAAGACTGTCAGGCCGCCAAAGCCGCAACACTTGGTTAGTTCTTTACTATAAGGCAATTCTTCAATTTCATAGCCTAGCCTGAGTAAGATATGGCGAACTGCTGCCTGAATTCCTTGTTCGTATCTAGTAGTACAGGGATCCTGTACAGCGACTTTAGCGCTATTTGCATCAGCCCTTTGAATGGGTAAATCCATATCTTTCATGAGTTCCCAAAGCGATACAACCCCCGGTAATTTTTCTCGAAACATGCTGTGACAGGTAGAGCAAGCGACGATCAACTGCGGTTTACCCAAGCTCTCCCATTCTGCAACCATCTCCTCGAAGCTGGTTTGAAACTGTCCCAGATCACCGCTCCAATGTGCAGGAGCGCCACAGCAGCGCAACATCAGCCCTACTCCTCCGGCAAGCTGTTCTGTTAAATAGGTATAGACTTTTTCCACATGTTCCGGAGATGAACCGCTTAATTGGCAGCCTGGAAAGAAAACGTAGTTGCTGGAATTAAATCCTGGTTGATGTCTCGTCAAAGCAAATTGACCACTGTTACTAAAAGCCATATCCCGTAGGGCAAAATCATGGGCGGAGGTCGGCATTTTTCCTCTCCTAACCATACTTTCCCGGGATGCAAGGCAAATTTGCCCCATGTCTAGATCATTCGGACATACTTCAGCGCACAACCCACACTGCATGCAGGAATTAATCAACTTGTTGGCGTGGCGTTTGCCCATGACGATGGATTCATTATTATATATTTCCCGCAGATATTTTTTGGGATAACCACCATAGAACTCTAAATATTTGCAGGCTTTCACACATTCAAGGCATTGACAATTTAGACACCTACCGGCTTCCTGGACGGCTTCTTCGCCAGTGTAACCTACGGCTTCATGACTCATGGGTACAGTAGGCAGGGATGGGATTCCGTTCAGGTTGACGAATAGATTCGATTCGAAGGCCCCTTCGCGGTCGCGAGAGGCAGTTAGAGACGCTCCTTGCAGATATCTATCGATGGATACTGCACCTCTCCGGCCATCAGCAACAGCATTGATTGGAGAATCATTGCCAAGCTGTCCACCAGCAAATACACCTGCTATTAGCGTAGTGCAGCTGATCGGGTCAACCCTGCTATTCTCACCCAACAGTTCCAAGGCGTCTTCTGATTGAGCAGCAACGCCAATATATAAAGCATCAAACCGTTCTTTTAGTCGAGACAAATCCTGTTGGGTTATTTCTGTATTACACTCAATTGTCACATTGGGACGGTTCAAAACTGAAAGTTCGTTTTCAATTACCTGAGCCGGAAGTTGTTGTTCAGGATAGTTCCGCAAGTTTCCGCCCAAGCGATCAGATTTTTCAAATAGAGTCACGCTGTACCCTTTCCGTGCTAGGTCATAGGCTGCCGTCAGGCCTCTTAACCCACTGCCGGCCACCGCAACGGTCTGGCTTTTTGGAGTAACAGGTCCGACTTTGATTTTGGGCGGATGGTTTTCTAGACAGAATCTTTCTAAGTTAGAAATAGATACGCTTGCACCGGCATCTTTACGTTTACACACATCCTCACAGGGGTGATCACAAATCCTGCTAATAATTCCCGGAAAAGGCTGCTTCTGCTGTAGTATTCCTGCGGCGCTTTTCCAGTCTTGACTTTGCATGGCCAGCATCAGCTTACGAGCGTCCACATGGATCGGACACCCTGCTGTACAAGCAGGAGGATTTTCTTGGGTACACTTACTTTCTAGCCTTCTCAGTTCACCCTGATCCATAGCAGCACCAACTTCTTTATCAAAATATCTACGGTGTGGGTAACCACAGGGAACCTAAACTTGAAGAACCCACCCCCACTTAAAGAAGTGAGGGTCTCGAAAACTGGATCAACAAATTTTGGGTCCCCTCTGGTAAAACTAAAATTACAGAGCCTTTAATCCGGCAAGTACCTTTTCGGGTAGAGCTGGTAACCTAGTAATTCTTACCCCGCAAGCGTTCGTTATGGCATTTATGATCGAAGCATGAGGAGAGGTCAGCGGTGCTTCACCAACGCCAGAAGCTCCGAAAGGACCGTGTTCTCTTGGAGTCATAATATAATCGACGACAAGCTTGTCAGGTACGTCTTTAATATAGGGCAGGCCGCAGCTAATCATATCGATATGCTTCTTAAGATCTTCGAAGTCTTCGCTGAGGGCCAAGCCAAGACCTTGTACCATTCCACCTAACATTTGCCCGTCAACGACGAGCTTATTAGCCAGCGTACCAACATCAAATATTCCGTTCATGCCCAGAACCTTGGTTTTACCTGTCGGGACATCGACTTCCACTTCAGAGAGGAATGCCGCGTACATATAAGTAGTGAAGGGGGCTCCTTGTCCGGTTTCGAGGTTACAACCATTATACCCAGCCGGAGTGCTATATTTGCCAACAAAGTGGGTTGGTAACCCTGCAGCAACCTGTTCAGCATAGGTACGGTAAGTTCCATCGGATTTTTGAATGGCTTTTAACAGCTCCTCGCAAGCAATTTTGATGGCGTTGCCGGTCATAACTTGCGAACGGCTGCCACCGGCAGGTCCGCTGGCGGGAACTTTAGAGGTGTCATTCATGACCAATTTAATTTGTTCGGGTTTAATTCCCATGGGAAGCAAAGCCTCATGGGAAGTCGCCAGTGTCCCCATGTCGGCACCTTGACCGTGATCTTCCCAACCGTTGGTAATTGTGACCCCTGTTTCCGTATAATCAGCCCAAGCCTCAGAACCATCGGGGTTATCCAAGCCGGCACCGTAGGCGCCGAGAGAGATACCGACGCCGCGTTTCTTGTCGGCAGTGGATTCAGCTTCGGCCTTTTTCTTAGCTGCATCATAGAGAGGCTTAAGTTTATCCATTATCTCTACCATAGTATATACGTCAGGCTCACAGCCGGTAGGAGTTGTATCACCAGGTCTGTAAACGTTTTTGTAACGCAGTTCAAAGGGATCCATCCCTAGCTTTTCTGCCAGTTCATCCATCAATACTTCCGTTGCGAACAGGCTCTGCGGAGATCCGTAAGCTCGGAAAGCCGAACCCCAAGCATGGTTTGTGCAGACAGTGCGTCCATTGCTCCGAATATTGGGAATCATATAACTTGCACCAATGAATTGGCTGCCCCGCAGGGTAACCAGATCGCCAAACTCAGAATACGGACCATGATCGACGCTCCAATCGGCTTCCATGGCAACCAGTTTACCTTCTTTAGTAGCCCCGTATTTAAGATTGATGAAGAACGGTGAACGTTTCCCGGTGTAAGTAATTTGTTGATAGTAGTCAAACTCCAAGAATACAGGTTTACCTGTGGCCATCACAGCTACGCCAAGTAAGGCTTCTATGGTTGGGCTGAACTTATACCCAAAGGTTCCGCCAGCGGGATTTTGTACTATAACCAATTTGTCTAGTTCCAGTCC
>DOPS01000343.1:30932-35316 GCA_003512645.1 Desulfosporosinus sp. | reverse complement strand
CCCTGGGCTCGTTGCTCCCGGGTCCGATCGCACGTTTCTTGATGGAGTTCAATCGTAGCTTGGATCGTCTGGGCATGAAGTTTATGCGTTTTTCCATTAAAGAGCTTCTTCATTTGGCTCTCGGAACTCCATACTCGATACGAACTCCAAAGCCACCCATGAATATCCAAGATGTCATTCCAGAGACGAGCGGATTCCTTCCGAAGGCGATCCACGAGAATGCGCTGGTTCGGATTAAGCCTCAATGGGATCTTCGAGACGAGAACATCGTAATTGTTCTCCTTACCTTTTGATTGATCGCTTTCACGTTTGGCTTGTTTAATAACCACTCTATTCACCTCCCTTCAAGTTAGGGATTGATTAGGTTAGATTTTATCATAGAGCCTCGACAAAATTATGTAGGGGAACGTAATTCATCCCCCACTTAAACACTGCGGAGTTTTGAAGTCGGGGTCTTCTTGCTGACTTTGATAAAACAAAATACCTACCCCTATTTGGAGTAAGGTATTAATGAGAGTCTATTAAAAGCTTAAAATGATCTCTGAGTAGTGCCTTTGGAATATTGGCCCACAGTCTATTCCTTAGTTATCGATAGTAGTCTATCATCGATTACCCTTTACAAAGCTGCCGAGGAAGTAGCTTTACTGGCATAGACTACGCTCAATTCAGAATGACAACCGTTTCCTCCCTGCGCTTTAACATCATAGAGCAAACGATCCACACGATCGAAAAACTCGGTCAGTGGCTCTTCCTGATAAATAGCCATTCCCATGCTCAAGGTAACCTCAGCACGATTAGGAAGACGCTCAAATGAATGTTGAATCCTTTTCACGATGTACCGTGCTGCTTCTAAATCGGTTTCTGTCAATACGATGGCAAACTCATCCCCGCCAAAACGATAAACCCCATCGATGGAACGAACAGAACTCTGGAAAACCTGTCCTGCTGAATACAATAAATCATTACCTAAACGGTGTCCCAAGGAATCATTGTAGTTTTTAAACCGATCTAAATCAATCAAAATCAGGGTAAATGGATTGTACTTTCGCTGAGCGCGCTGCGTCTCAAGTCGCATCCGCTCCTGAAAAGCTCTGTAATTACCAATCTTCGTCAGGTCATCAAGAGTAACGACACTCAACAACCTTCGACGTTCATTGGAAAGTTTCTGGATCACCATAAAAAGACCTATTGTAATAATCGTCACAAGCACTGCTCTCAGCCAGAGATACGCTATACCTTGGATCAGAATTAAGATTACTGTAATAATCGCACCTGAAAGCCATGGCCGAATTTTAAACCGCATATCCTTCAGAGAGGAATTATCATACATATGTTTCGCCTCCAAGCAAATCTACAGACACCGTTGGCCTAGTATTAAAGTACGTACTTTATCTTATATCCATTATTTTATTCTGAAGGATATTTGATACTTGTTTCGCTAAAGAATTCCAATTTCCTTCTTAATGAAAGCATTTTTAAGGGTTTATTTAGGTTTATCATTACAATCTTTGTATCTAGTTCACCTGTTAGCCGACTACCGCAAAAGGGGGCTACATTTGTTTTTTATACCACAGTCCTGCGACGATTAAAAGCATAACACCAGCACTACTATTTCTTCAATCTCCTCTGAAATCGTGAAATACATCCATGAACATGCAAAAAGCCAGAGCGTTCAACTTTTTGACGTTCTGGCTTTTAAATATCAACTATACTTCTTGCTTGTGTTATTACAGCACATTTAGGTTATTAATTAACGATTAGAATACTAAAGTTCGCTACCGGAGCGCCGTTCGTCAGATCTCTGGTCCCTGTCTTGGCATAGTTAACCGTGACATAAGCATCAGTACTTACAATTGATGAGCTCAAAGCCAGAGTTACCTTTGTGCCGGATACTGTAACGTTGGTAATTGTCGGGTTCGACGCTACCCCCACTACCTCAAAAGCTTCCGGATCGCCAATCAAGCCAATCAAAGCCTTGTTCATCGTTAAGACAATGTGTCTGCTGTCCGATATCGCCGCGCTGGACACGGTCGCTGCCAAAGGAACAACTACGTTCTGCGCTGTTCCGAAGTAATAGCCGCCTTTCGCCGCTGTGACCGTATAGGTATGACCAGCCGTTAACGTTGCGGAAATCTTATAGGTCGCGCCACTATTCGTTGTCGAGACCGAGCTGATCGTTACGCGGCTGCTGCCATCCATAAGTATGAAATCACTTGCGTTTAAACCATTCAATGCCGGGTTTACTGCCAGGGTAAAGCCTGTAGTCGAAGGTTCACTCACCGTCAACGCTTCTGAGGGTGTTGTCGTTGGTACGACCACGTACTGAGCTGGTCCGAAGGTGTAACCCGTCTTGGTAGCCGTTAAAGTGTAGATTTGACCTGCGCTTAACGATGCCGTAAGGGCATACGCCGCTCCGCCATTTAAAGCGGTCGCACTGGTAAGATTTATCGGAGTTCCCGAACTGTTACGAAGTGAAAAGTCATTTAACGTCATGTTATTGATGGCGGGACTCACTCCTACGATAAATCCCGTAGTCGATGGATTGCTCACAGTCAACGTTTCCGAGGGTATTGTCGTTGGAACGACCACGTACCGAGCAGGTCCAAAGGTGTAACCTGCCTTGGCGGCCGTTAAAGTGTAGATTTGACCTGCATTCAACGATGCCGTTAGGGCATACTCTGCCCCGCCATTTAAAACAGTCGCACTGGTAAGAGTTATCTGGGTTCCCGAGCTGTTACGAAGTGTAAAGTCATTTATTGTCATGTTATTGATGGCAGGACTCACTCCTACGATAAATCCCGTAATTGATGGATTTCTCACCGTCAACGTTTCCGAGGGTGTTGTTGTTTCTCCGTCGTTTTCTAACACATCATTAATTTTATCGATCAGACGTTGCGGAACTGCGCCTTCTCCGCCTAAAACGTTAACTTGGGGATGGACATTTTTATTTCTTAGCATGACCAAATAGTCGTTTAGACTCTTCGGTAAATTATTACTGTTGGGATCTACCAAAAGAATGGGTGCATTATGAGTAGCCGCAAGCGTGCTACCAGAGAGTGCATCAGCGAAATCAAAGCCATTAGCAACATAAATCTGAGTAGGATTTGGATAGAATTTATTTAAGATTAACGCTAAGGTTTCAAAACGATCATAACCACCCAGGCGTTGAATTTTTGAATTGGGCGATAGGGTTTGGATTTGCTTGTATACGCCATTTTGGATAATCCCTTCCCCACCGACGATATAAATATCAGTGGGTTGGTCGCTGATCAAAAACTCCTGAACGGATTGAGGAAGGTTAGAGGGATTACTCAGTAAGATAGGCCAACCTTTGCTGGCAGCCAGCGAAGAGATTCCTAGCGCATCCGGAAAGTCCGTCCCGCTGGCAATAATAACCGGAGTGCCATGGGGAACATTCAACTGATTGACAATCAGAGAATTGGTATCAAAACGATCCTTACCTCCTAAACGATTGACATGGAATCCATTGTCCAGTAACCATTGCTCAGAACTATGGGAAATAATCGCTTTTCCACCGACAATGGTGACTGTACCCCCTGCGACCAAATGATCCTTCACAAAGTTGTAACTAACCATCGAGTCTTTGTGTCCCGGGCTTACTAGGATAATTGGCGCTTTAAGTTGATAAGCTAAAGTACTGGCCGACAAAGCATCTGGGAAGTTATGACCCGATGCCAGAACAATATTTTGGACCTTTTGGCCGTCATAAAGTGCGCTAGCAATTGATGTAGAAGTCTGAAACCGATCATGACCATAAAAACGATGAGCTGCCGATTTTCCAGATTTCCCCGGTTTTGCCAGTGCTACCAAAGAGAATGATAAGAAAAGACTAACAATACAAACGAGTGACAAGAGAACTTTAGTTTTGGATTTCATAAATTTTTCCTCCTCCCCCTTTCGGGTTTCAAAATGTTTACATAATTTAATACGTGAGGTTAATTTAAATTTATGGGGGTATTATACAAAATTACCTAAATATGCATGTACATATTTTTGGATAAGAAATATGTAACAACAACCTTATATTAAATAGTACTCTGCGATTTCACTAAACTTAGACGCTAAAAGAAAAGTCCAAAGATAAACAAAAAAGCCAGACCGTTCATCATGAAACGATCTGACCAATAATTTATAAGGGTCTTAACCACTTCATGCTCTTCCAATTCAGACCATGATCACCGGTTTTTAATTTGTTGGAATCTCCAGCATTTCCTGATAGTTTTTTGTATAAGTCATTCTTTGGACATCCAGTTCCAGCTCATTCCCCGTACCCAAGAAACGCAGAGTTCTAGTATGGATGATGGTACCATCCTTGAGTTTATCATACTTGTCCATATTGGTTTGTTCTAGCGAAACTCTCTGT
>DOPS01000343.1:0-30845 GCA_003512645.1 Desulfosporosinus sp. | reverse complement strand
TCCAGTTGGAGTTGCTTTAAATCCGGTGGTAAGGGGTCATAATCACTATGAAAGGTAATCCCTTTCATGTCCGTACTCATGCCACGCCCTTGTTGCGAAACTTCTTTTCCATTCGCAAAGAGTTTTAGCGTGAGGTCTGTGGGTCGAAGTCTCTCTCCATTGAGCTGGTCTTTCACTACTTCAAAAATAGTTTGAATTGAACCATTGATCACCGTTTTTGTAGGGGATGCAAGAATCGAATCAATTTTTATTTGAGTTTTATCAACCTTAATCGTTTCATTGAGAGTCTTTTTTAAGGTGTGCCCCATGGCAGTATTCCTGTTTAAAGTAAAGCTGATTTCGGCCGGTACTTCTCTACCCTGCTTTATTTGCGAAAATTTTAAGGTTAGGTTTTTTTCAAAGGGCTTAGGTGGCTCAAAGCTGGAGATATATTTCATTTCTGTTTTATCTTCATTCATATTTCCTTGGGAATTCTGATGGTGGTATTCTCCCCAAAAAGCTTTTAAGGACATAAAAGGGGATATATCGTCTTCATCCACGTGCCCTGATGGATCTATAATGGTATAAAACAATAAAAGTTGGTTTTCGTCTGCCATTACATAATCCACTGTTAATGAGACCCCATTCTCAAATCTATAACTCTTTCCTACAGGTTGTCCTTTGCCGAGTTCACTTAATTGCTTCAACGAACCATTCATGACCTGATCATACCCTAGGAGTTGTTTACTATAATAAGCAATCACATCATAATTAAATGATAATAGCATAGCAACAACCATAACCACGGCTACGACATATACTCTGAATCTGTTTCCTAGGGTAACTTGTTTTTTCGTGTTTAAGGCATTCCGAAGCCGCTCCTCCAATTCTTCGGGGGCTTCAATTTGGTCAATTTGCAATTTCTTTGCTCTAAGAATGTCTTCTATATTGTTCATTCGTTACTCACTCCCATGCTTTGTTTTAACTTTAGAAGCCCGGTGTGAATTCGCGATTTGACTGTACCTAAGGGGATTTTTAAGATCGCAGCTATAGATTCATAATCCAGATCTAGGTAATACCTTAATTTTAGAACTTCCTGGTATTTTCTATTGAGCTTTTCCCAGTGTTTTTCAAGATATAGCTGTTCATCCTTATTATGAAAAACATCTTCATGAGAGTCTTCTGGAATATCTCTGATTAAGATGACCCTATTTTTTCTTCTTAAGTTATTCTTACAACAATTGACAAGGATTGTCTTGCTCCAGCTATAAAAAGCTTTTTCTTCTTTCAGCCTCTTGATATTTTCATAGACTTTGAGAATCATATCTTCCATGGCATCTAACGCGTCATCTTGGTTCTTCATGAATATATAAGCAAGGCGATAATAATCCTGTTTTTTGAGTCATAATGAGTTCAATAAGTGCCTCTTTATCCCCTATTTTTGCTCGTTTTATCATCTGGATTAACTCATTGTCCAAAGATTTCACCTCACTTCTATACCTATGAGTTTTATCTTATCTAATAAGTTCATTTTTGAGTGAACTATTTTTAAAAATAGACACTGGAATGGTTACTCTAATTTCCAAATAATCAAATCAAAAAGAGCACCCCTTATTTGAGTGCTCACCGTCTGCCCCGAAGTATTCCTAATATCGAGCCACGTTGTTGTACTCCATTTCCTTAACTTCAAAGTGATACCATTCAAAATCTCCCGTTTTTAATTTCCAAGTGATATTCCCTTGAGATGGGACTTTGAAGCCGTCGAATTCCTTATATTTTTTCATCGCGCAAGACCAGGTTTCCATTCGGTACTCCCCATCAAAGTCTCCATAACGCTGGGCAACGAAGCTTAGAATCTCTCCTTTTTCGCTAAACGTATAGACTCCCGAGGCGGTAACCCCCATGTAACTCATGGTTGCTTTAGCTGAGTTTGAGTCAATGCCTTCCCATTGGATATATTCGCTAAGGGCTGCTGTAGGGAACCACATGATCTCCGCGAGATAGCGTAAGAGTGCTCCCTGATCGATTTCTTTGCCGCTCCCATCGGCAACAGTTTTAAGGAATAAAAGTTTAATGAGTATATTTCCACGACCTTCGATATATTTATCCCTTCCCACGATGTGAAGAAGTGGTGCCATTTTAATGTCAACAGCCCATATAAATCCGGGTTCATCAATTCTAAAGTACTGCTCAACTTGGGCATTCATCCAGGGCTGATTCTCTTTCAATCTCAAAGTAACCTCTTGCTTGGTGCGTGCCGAGACGATTTTCTCCTTACCGACGATCTGTGAGTTTTGCATCCAATTTTGAACAGGACTTGGTAATCCGTTTAAGTCGTTCTCACTGACGACTTCGTGCTTATTTCTAACAGCCTCATAGAACGTTTCCACTTCCTTCTTAACACTTTGATTGAAGTGGTAATGAGCCATCATTGAAGCGATCACAACCATCAATACAAGAATGAGGAGTCCGCTTATGATCAGAGGAACAACCTTGGGCATAATTCAATTCAATCCTCCTCTATTTCAAATTAAGGGGTCTGCCTTGCTTCTTGAGTCATCCTTTTAAGTTTCTTCCATCTTGGTTAAATTAGATAACATTTTAACAAGCACTGCTCTTACTTTTGAAAGCTCATCTTTTTCAATGTCTTTAAAAACGGCTTCAATAAAAGCAACCCCCTTCCCTTCAGTTTTCGCCCAAAAAGCATAGCTTTCATCCGTTAAACTAATCTTAGTGGCTCTGGCATCTTTTTTGTCCTTTTCTAATTTAAGTAAACCCTTTTGCTCTAGTTTTAACGCAACTTGTTTAACATTTTGATGAGAACTTCCCATTTCTTTGGCAACCTCTTTAATAGTGGGTGGTTCGTCAAAAAGACTATCGATTACCACTGATAGCAACCACTGTTTAGTTGTAATATCATGATTGTTTAGTTCTCTTTCAAGTAAAGTATCCATTCTATTGGCAACCACGAAGATAGAACCAAAAATATATTGACCATCTTCCATCTTATCAAGCTTGCTCAACTATAATCCCTCCACAACAAAATAATAGGTAATACATTACCTATATTAGATAATATATTACCTTATTTCTAAAATGTCAATTCTTTTACCAAATTAATTTTTGTATAAATAGGGCGCTCATCCATCGAAGTTGCTTTGGTACGGTCCTTTTGGCTTTCTTGGAAAGGTTTAACATATTCTTTACACAAAGTTCATGAAAGGGTAACAAATATGGTTTATACTAACTATAGAAGGATAACACTCGCTAGTTTAGCGGTTGACATAAACGGTAAGTCAATTTCTTCTTCTTTTTTCTCCTTCTTTACTCCCCCCTCCTAGCGAGGGGGCTTTTTTATGTCTATATACTAAAACGGAAGCATATAGGCATTGGCAATTATAGTTACAGCTTCTTCGCCAGTGAGTTCAATCCTTCTAATTGGGCAGTCAATTCTTCCATTGCGGCGGCAATCTCCTGGATTGCTGCCGATTGGTCCTCACTAACACTACTTGTTTCGACTGTTTGCCTATTAATCGACTCAATCGACAAAGTAATTTCTTTTAAGATTCCAGTAGCTTGCTTGGCTGAGGTATTGCTTTGTTCAGAAAGACGGCGAATTTCTTCTGCAACCACAGTAAAGCCTCTCCCCTGTTCACCGGCCCTAGCCGCCTCTATAGCTGCATTTAAACCAAGTAGCTTGGTCTGATCAGCTACACGTTTGATCATCTGAATAATTCCGTCAGTTTCACCGATGTTTTCTTTCGTCCTCTGTGTGTTCTGCGAAAGCGTTTCCCCCACCTTAGAAAGCTGTTGTGCACTAAATGCTATATCTTGAATACTCTGATTTACCTGTTCGAAAGCAACTGAAAACTGCTGTATTATTTGATTGAGTACAGACTCGTTCTCATGACTAAACACCACTGCAATAGCGCCAATGGCATTGTCATCCTCATCATACACTGGTTCAGCCATTGCTTTAAAAGGCACGCCAAAGACTTCTTTTGGTACTAGCTGGATTACTTTTCTTTTTTCTTTCATGGCCCTATAAACAGTGCTTCCTTCTTTTACTGGATCACCGATCTTAATATTTAACGGAATTTTATTATCATCATTGCGAACCACAGCTATATAGTTAGCAGTGTTCACAACCCCTAAGGCAACCGGCATGGAATATAACAGAGCTAAAATCGGCAACAATTCAGCAATTTGCTCCAGTGCCTTTTGACCGATAATCCTTGTCATAATGCGCTCTCCTTCCATAAGATGGTGCCCATCATAGTTCCATAGAACCAACAGTAGTAGGAACAATTAGCTTAGCTTCAGTCTTAGATTGGATTTCCTCAACAGTGACACCCGAAGCTAATTCTTTTAAGACGATGCCATCTTTTGTTACTTTCATAACACCCAGTTCGGTGACTATATAATCTACCTCATTAGCGGCGGTGAGTGGCAGTGTACATTTTTTCAGAATTTTGGGGGCACCTTTTTTAGTGGTGTGCTCCATAGCAATGATTACTTTCCGGGCTCCGGCTGCTAGATCCATAGCCCCACCCATCCCTGGTACCATTTTGCCTGGAACCATCCAGTTAGCCAGGTTTCCTTTTTCATCAACTTCCAAGGCACCTAGAACCGTAGCGGCCAAGTGACCCCCTCTAATAAGTGCAAAGGACGTAGCACTGTCAAAACATACACCACCTGGGAGAATCGTTACAGGGGCTGCACCGGCGTTAACCACGTCTTTGTCTTCCTGACCTTGCGAGGGAGTAGGACCTAGCCCGATAAAACCATTCTCAGACTGAAGCATAATGTTGCTCCCGGCAGGTATATAGTTTGCTACAGCCGTAGGCATCCCGATTCCCAAGTTTACTAAGTCGCCTTCGTTAAAGAAACGGGCTACTCTTTTGGCAATTATTTCACGCGGATTAGACATTTTCTTATTCCTCCTTAACCCTTTACTATCATGTCTACGACTGCACCAGGTGTGATAATCTCATCAGGATCAAGCATCCCTAATTCGACTATCTCTTCCGCTTCGACAATCACGAAATCCGCAGCCATTGCCATAACCGGGTTAAAGTTTCTGGAAGTACGACGATAGACGAGGTTGCCATATTTGTCCGCTTTCCAGGCTTTTATTAGAGCGATATCGGCTTTTATAGGCAGCTCCAAGATGTAGGTTCTTCCTCCTTTAGTTATTTTATCTTTGCCTTCTTCGACAATAGTTCCTAAACCAGTAGAAGTAAGAAAGCCCCCTAGCCCAGCACCTGCAGAACGTATTCTTTCCGCTAGAGTGCCTTGAGGAACCAGCTCCACTTCCATCTCCTTGGCATGCATTTGTCTTCCTGTTTCAGGGTTAGTACCGATATGAGAGACAATGACTTTGCTAGTCTGCTTATTTACTACCAGCTTACCAACGCCTTTACCTGGAAAAGCTGTATCATTGGCTATTACCGTAAGATTCTTAACACCCTTCTCAACTAAGCCGTCCACCAGGCTCTCTGGAGTTCCTGTACCTAGAAATCCGCCAATCATCACGCATTGGTTGTCGGTAAATCTAGCTAGAGCCTCTTCCCTCTCAGCTATTTTACTCATATTTTTTTCCTCCTTTGGTTTATGACCATGTTTACCATATTTCATGTGTGAAAGCTGCATCTTATTATCCCTTTAACGGATGTCAGGAGGAGCAATAGGCTTTTTTTATAGACTTATTTTGGAATTATACTACTCCCGGTATTTGTTTGATAGGGAACCTCCTGTAAAGAACTATTGGAAGCAAAGGATAGCTAAAATGCTATCCTTTGCCTGCATTTACAATTATTTGGACAAAGCCAGTAATTCCCTGGCTTCAGCAGGTGCAGCAGGTTGAAGGTCTAACTCAGTCATGATCCTGACCATCTTCGCCACTAATTCACCATTGTTCTTAGCCAAGACTCCTTTACCTAGATATAAATTGTCTTCCATACCTACTCTAACGTGTCCGCCTAGGATAAGAGCCATTGTAGTAGCAGGGAATTCAGCCTTGCCCGCTCCGATTACAGACCAGTTATACTTGCCAGTACCAAAGAGTCGTTCCGCTGTAGTATGCAGGTTCATGATGTCATAAGGAGTCGAACCGATACCACCTAAGATACCAGTTACATACTGCATAGTAATGGGAGGTTTGACGAACCCTTTCTGGAGTAGATAAGCAATGCTGTACAGGTGACCCACGTCATAGACTTCCAGTTCAGGTTTGGTTCCGTTTTCATCCATGATTTTAGTCATGGTTTCCATGGCGGTAAAGGTGTTTTCAAAAATAAAGCTCTTCGTCATATTAAGCATGGCAGGCTCCCAAGGGAACTTGAAATCTTTAATCTTGTCTGCGACAGGGAACAAGCCCCAGTTGATAGAACCAGCATTCATAGAAGCCAATTCAGGCTTGAATTCGGGAACGACAGCTACTCGTTGCTCTACGGTCATACCTGCACCACCACCAGTGGTAAGACAGATGACGACTTCTTTATTCTTGGCCCGGATTTTGCCTACAATCTCACGATACAGTTCCAGATCAGCAGAAGGCTGCCCTGTTTCTGGATTACGGGCATGGATATGGACTATGGCTGCCCCGGCATTAGCAGCATCAAGAGCGTTTTGAGCTATTTGGTCCGGGGTGATAGGCAGATAAGGTGACTGGCTGGGTACATGAATAGACCCGGTAATTGCACAGCAGATGATTCGTTTCGTGGATGATACGGCCATTTTATGTTCCTCCTCGTTATTTAAGGTTAATTTTTGATCTAAGCTTCTGGAATTTCAGGTAGTTCAAACATATCAAGGTTCTCAATCTTATAAGTGTACTTCCCTGCTTCGATGCCCTTAACTATTTCTACGACTTTATCACTAATGGGAGTAGCAATACCCAGCTTCTTACCCCAATCGGAAATAACCCCATCGATAGCGTCGATTTCTGTCTTTAAACCTTTCTCTAAGTCCTGGAGCATACTGGCCTTTAACAGACGATGTGGTGAAAAGACAGCCTTATAGTAAGGGTATTTCGCGTCCCGTTCTTGCTTGTTCTGGAAGGCCAAAACACTCAGGTCATGTCCCTGGAGAGGTTCCAGTTTAATGCCTCTGGCCTTAACGATTTCAAGGGTCTCGTTGCCTATGTGAACTGCACAGGCTAGAGCCTTTTCATTATCTAAGATGTCACCGTAGGTACAGCCCAAGGCTGCAGACATACCACTCATGGTGGCATTCACAATTAATTTAGTCCAACGAATTCCAGCCAGATTTGGCACAATAATGGTCTCTGCAGAAAGGTTTAACAGTTCGGCCACCTTTTTTGTCCGTTCCCTGATGCTGCCATCCAGTTCACCAACATCATAGCTCATCTTGTTGGGGTCGGATGTAAGCATAGAGACCCCGGGACCCACAAACGTTGCCCCCCAGCCCACAGTCCCGCTTAAGGTGCGCTCTTTACCGATAATTTCCGCTACGGCATCCTCAGGAACACCATTTTGCAGGGTACATACGACACTGTCGGGACCCAGATGAGGCAGTAATTGTTTTAAGGCAACCTCGTTATACGTTTGCTTAACCAGATATAGAACCACATCATAAATCCCTGTCATCTCATCAGGCGTGATGGCTTTGACAGGAATAGTAAGCTCCATTGTTCCTGTAATAGTAGCCCCTTTTTCATTTAAAGCTTTAACATGTTCTTTGTTGGCATCAATTAGGATAACGTCTCCGCCATTCTTGGTGATGAGAGCCCCTGCTATAGTCCCCAGGGACCCTGCACCCATAATTGCTGTGCGCATAATATCTCCTCCTTGTTTGTTTTTTTATGACCTGTACTCATGTGAGCCTTGGCCCACATGAGTACCTGGTTTCATTGCTGTCAATGTTGCTCGTCAGCGCCCAAAGAATTTTAGTAAAAGAATATTCCGATAGCGATGGCCAAAGCTGTTGCCAGCAGAGGTATAATTACAGTCACTACACCGAGATCTTTATAGGCTTCTTTATGGGTTAAACCCATAACCATCAACAAGGTAATAACCGCTCCGGAATGGGGCAGGGAGTCTAGACCACCGGAAGCTATCGAGGCAACCCTGTGTAACGCTTCGGGGCTTATCCCAGTTTGTAGGAATGCTGGACCCATGGTTTTCATAAAGATGGTCAAGCCACCACTGGCAGAACCAGTAATACCCGCTATCACGTTAACGGCAATGGCTTCGGAAACCAAAGGATTGAATTTCATGCCCAGGGCAAATTTGATAAACGCTTGGAAAGCTGGAACGTTCTGGACTACAAAACCAAAGCCAACAATAGCTGCAGTATTGATCAGGGCCATAACACTATTTGAGCAACCATCATTAAGTGCCTTAAGAGGATTTTCAAAACGCTTCCAGTTCAGCACATAGGTCAGAATGATACCAACTGCTAGAGCGATGCTAACCCCATAGAGAGCATCCATCTTCCCTTTCAGGAGGAAGATCACCCCAATAACAACGAGTAAAGGTAAAAAAGCTACTTTCCAATCAGGCAGTTTACTGGCATCGGTCAAGGATAATTTATCCATATTGTCACGAGGACCTGGGACAAAATGTTCGCCATTAGCCTTAGCTTTTTTAGCCCGACTTTGCACATACCAGACACCTGCCCCGAAGAGGAACAGGGAACAGATAATACCCATCAAAGGAGCTGCCGTTGCTGTTGTTCCCAATACTTGAGCAGGGATGAGGTTCTGAATGGAAGGGGATCCTGGCATAGCTGTCATGGTAAAGGTTCCCGCTCCAATACCAACAGTCGCTACGATAAGTCTCTTTGGTAAATCAGCTGCCTTAAAGAGGATCAAAGCCAGAGGATAGACCGTAAAAATAACGATGAACAGGTTAACTCCACCGTAAGTAAGGATGGAGGTAGCCAAAGCTACTACTAGAATAGCTCTGGATTCACCAAACCTGTCCATTAACTTGTAGGAAATAGAGTTAGCACTTCCGCTTTCACCCATAACTTGACCAAATAATGCGCCCAGAACAAAGATTAAGAAATAGGTACCAGCAAAATACTTAAATCCGTTGACATAATCCACTGAGAGGGATTTCCAAATGTCGCCATGGTTGGTCAAAATAACGATTAGAGCACAAAGAAGAGAAGCAGGAATGATACCCCAGCCTTTATAGGCCATAAAAATAATAACTGCGATGGCAATAAGCACACCCATAACACCTAACATTACGTATCCTCCTCTAAAATCGTTGTTTTTGTCATTTCGTTCTGGTTACAGACTTGATGTACTGGCAGAAATGGGTTCTTTACTAGTGTTTTTTTCGATTCCACCTTTCTCTAAGCTTTGTTCACTAACACCTCCTTTTGTTTTCTTGTTTACATTTCTATCGCAATAACCGTGCCAAAAAAAAGACGTATGATTAAACGTCTAATCATGCGTCTTCTGGGTCTTTTAACAAACTATCTTAATCAAAAAAACTGTCTGATTACCCAACAGTTGTCCGGATTACCCGACAGTTTCTTAGCAAAATGATACTTCACAACTCAACTTTCGGTCGCGACCGAAAGTTGAGTTATGAAGTTTTCTTTATCCTATATTTCTTCCACATTCTGAACCAGGTGCCAATCATCAATAATCAGGATCCCTTTTTCCCCTTGTCCCAGCTTCTCAATACCACTCATCAAGACCTCAAAAGATCTTTTCCACTGGAATTTCTTGTTAATCTGAATAGTTTCGAAATACCAGTTGAATAATAGACAAATGCAGCCATCTAGTAAATGGCTGCAAGTCATTTCTTATATTGTTACTACTTCACCATACCTAGGGACTATCAATTCTATTTCAGGGAAACATTCTTTAAATTTTTTACTGAATTCTTTAGTATCTACCGTAGAAGAGACAGGTGGAAAAGAATCATCAAAATGGTGGAGGAGAACTGTCTTTGGCTCTAATAACTTAATATACGGCATTGTATAATCGTTCAGATCAGATCTACCCTGTAAAGGAATTAATAGCATATCCATATTCTTAGGGTACACTTGATCTTCAGGTAAGTTCAAGCTCCCTAAATGCACGACATGCTTGTCTTTAGTTTTGATCTGATAAAGTAGGGTTTGCCCACCCTCTTGGAATTTGGATGATACCTTTAACATTTTTCTAAAGTTTGCATGATAAACTAGCATACGGTAATTACAAATGGTTTTGAAAAGCATCCACTTATCAAACACTATATGTCTGCCTTTAATGACATTGATTGTAAATGGGCCAGTCTCTATACTATCACCTGGGTTTAGTATTACAATGCGGTCAGACTCTACCCCGTCCTGCTGCAATGTATTAGCAACTATCTCCGAGCAATATACAGTGGCTTGACCTTTAGCTAATATCTTTGGAACATCGATCAAATGGTCAAAGTGGCCGTGTGTAATAAAGATGTGCTTTACCTCCGCATATTCAGCAAGAGACGGCTGATATAATTTTTTGTTCAATGGAAAAAACGGATCAAAAAGGAGCTTGTCTTCTCCTTCTTGGTACATGACTGAAGCTGTCCCAAACCATTTTAGTTCCACTGTCTTATCTCCTTCCCTTCTTCATAATCCATAGCTTATCAATTAATTGGATAAAAGCACCTAAGATTCCATTAGCCAAAGAACTTAAATAGGTCCACTATTTCATTTGTATTGTTACTTCCGGGTACCTAGTGAGCTCTTGGTCGACCAAAGGTTCCTCATTACCTTTTAGGTGTTTGTTAAAAAAGGCGAGGACATAATCATTTACAATTTGGACCTGACGCTCTCCATTAATACTTCCTAATACCTCAGGAATATTCAACTTTTTTAAAGCTGGAAAAAACACGGTTAAATCGGTAAAGTCGAAATGCTTAGAATCTTTAATATCTACGATCATATAACCGGTTTGTTCAGGATGAAATCCCGCACCTATATTTTTTCGTATTGCGATATTGGTTAAGATCATAAATGGTGTAGAAATTTTATTGAAAATTACATCACCATAGGGATATCCATCCAAATTAACAAAAGCTTTGAATCTATTATCTGTTATACAAACTTGGCCTGCTGTCGCTCCCCCAAGAGAGTGACCGAATATGCCCAATTTCGCCAAATCCAGCCTTCCCTTAAAGATGTTGTCGATTTCACCTTTCTCCATTTTTTCAACCTGATCTGTCACAAAAATGGTGTCATCGCTCCACCTTTGCACATTTTTTCTGAAAACAGCCGCATTTCTCACCATATATTCGATAAAATCATTACTATTTTGATCACCATCAAATTCTTTGAATAGTTTATTTACCTCTTGTCTTGAAGTTTTAATTTGCTCCGCTTGAAAAGGTATGATACTTCCATCAGGATAAATGCTGGCACAAGTTTCATAAGTATGGGCAAGACTAAACACTATATATCCACGGCTGGCAAGTTCTTCCATGAGAATTGTGTTTTGACCCACGAAAGAAGAGTAGCCATGTGAAAAAAACAGTACCGGAAATTTTCTTTCAGCGGAAGAAAGAGGAGCATTTAAATAGCCGTGGGTTTTTATGCGATCAAAGACTTTAAATATGTTGGGAAGATTCAATGCCTTAGCAAGATATTTGCTCACCCTTTTATCAGGTACATAGTAAAGCGCCTTATTACCTTCATCAATACCTTCCGCCGGATACCACACCTGCACAGCCAGCTCTCTGTCCGCGTCTTTATCAGTGAGGAGGCCTTTTCTCGACTTGTCTGTGAAACTTAAGTGTGTAGTGCCCACCGGATACATACCACCCGGCTTAGGCAACTCCTTTATAAGGCGAGGAAAGGCTGCTAATGTATAAAGGGTAACCATTATTTGAACCATATTCGCAGATTTAGTCTGAGACATCTTTGCATATTTAGTAATTGTCATCACTACACCACTCTCTCCACGAGTTTTTGTTTGCTTTATCACTACCAGACATTTCTAATAATGCTTAAATTCGCATGTCATAAGGGCAAATCCATTGATATAGATCTATTTTCTGGCATATATGGGCATAAGCACACTTCATCAGAATAAATTTACCAGATAGCCAGTTGTACATCAATAGATCTGTTCCCTTGACATGCCGCCCCTTGGTTAACCGAAGAGCTCGGTGCGGATCTCCAGTAGATATTGCGTGAAGTCGGGCAGGTTATCGAGCTGCGCCATGTGTCCGGCATCCCTCAATGTGTACCAGCGCTTCTTTGGCGCTTCGACGCGGTCAAAATACTCTCGTGCCAGAGAATAGGGCGTCTGCCAGTCGCTATCGCCGTTGATCTGATAATAGGGGACGGCGAACTCCGTGCCGAGCTCGTCTAGCCTCCACTTGTTATATACAGGGCTTTTGCAGAAATCCAAGTACAGCTTGACGGTGTTCTTTTTACTGAATCTATGCTGCAGCACCTCACACACCGTGGTTTCCGGCGAGGTAAGCTTGATCCATAGAAACAAAAGTATGATCTTTGTAAGGTTGCGGAACTTGAACGAGCTAAAGCCGTATTTCGTGAGTGCGTAGATATAGATCTTCTGAAACTCCTCGCTGGGCTGTGCTCGAAGCAAAGCCGACGAGCTGCAGCCGTTCTCTGAGAAAGAGAAGGAAATTCTAGAAAATAGGAAAGAAGAAGATTTTTTTGACAAAATTCACATTGATTACTTATTATTTTTTAACCATTCAATAGCAGTATTAGCATAAAGAGCTGATCCGATTGATAATGAATCTTCATTGAAAGTTATTTTTGGATGATGTTGTGGAAATGGGTGTCCTTCCTCTGGAGAACCGGCTGCTATTGATAGCATTACACCGGGTACTCTCTCACTTACAAAGGCAAAGTCCTCTGAACCCGAAATTTTTGAACTGCCCATTATTTTATTAATGTCAACTAAGCATGCTTTACCAAAAAGATTTATTGTATACTCTATAATTTGATCACGAAAATTTTGATCTATAGTAACACTTGGACAGCCTTTTTCAAATTCAACTGTTGCACTGGCTCTAAATGTAGATGCTACGCCTATAGCAATTTGCTGCAAACGTGATTTTACAAATTCTCTGGATTCTTCACCGAAAGTTCTAATTGATCCAGTTAAGAAAGCTGTATCAGGAATAACATTTGATGTACTACCCCCGTGCATCTGTCCTATTGTGAGCGCCACATTATCGCTAGGAGCAATTTCTCTAGAGTTGATTTCTTGCAGAGCCAAATGAATGTGTGACAAGACATTTAATGGATCAATTGTAGTATTTGGCATCGCGCCATGCCCGCCTTTACCCTGGATAGTAATTTTGAACCAATCGGCAGCTGCGGATAAGACACCGCCTTGAGGTATGATTATTGAACCAGTCGGAACAGGGATTCCAGAAAGAACATGAATCATTATAGCAACGTCTACTTTTGGATTATCAAGCACACCTGCATCAACCATGGCTTTAGCACCAACCATAGTTTCTTCTCCAGGTTGAAACATGAGTTTTACTTGCCCTTCAAGTTCGCTTTCATGATCTTTTAACAATCGTGCTGCTCCAAGAAGCATTGCTGTATGCATATCGTGTCCACAGGCATGCATAAATTGAGATTTTGATTTAAATTGAAGTTCATTTTCTTCTACTATTGGGAGTGCATCCATATCTGCTCTTAACAAAATTGTTTTTCCGGTTTTCTCACCAGCTATTGCGACAATGCCAGATTTTGAAATTTCTTTTGGATCATATCCCATTTCTGTTAATCTGGCCATTACATATGCGGTTGTAATTGGTAGATCATTATGAATTTCAGCGTTTTCATGTATATATCTGCGGTGTGTGACAATAGTTTCTTGAAGCGCTCTGGCTTCTTCTGATAAATTTATCAAAGTCTATGCAGGTTTACATCGTAATTATTAATTTTTTCTTTTAAATTATTCATTTTAAACCTCCAAATCAAAATAGATTATTTACGAGCACCGCAGAAGACATACCAATAACCATACTTACAGGAAAAGAAAACTCGCTTATTACACTTTTCCCTGTTTTTTTAGCAAGGTAATCGAATATGATAATACTTACACCAGCAATAAAGGCAGTCACAATACCTAGAGGATTTTTAAAATGGTCAAGCCACCACTGGCAGAACCGGTTTTGTTCACTAACACCTCCTTTTGTATGCTTGTTTACAAATCTATCGCAATAACCGTGCCAAAAAAGAAGAAGCATGATTAAGTGTCTAATCATGCTTCTTCTGGGTTTTTAACAAATTATCCCATCAAGAAAACTGTCTGATTACCCAACAGTTGTCCGGATTACCCGACAGTCTATTGGCAGAGTGAACTCGTTCAACTAAAGTTGAACATCGGGATACCACTCCCACTTTGTAGAAGTGGGAGTCTCACGATTGGATGAAACTATGAAGATTTACATCGTCCTGATATCATATTTCTTTATTTTTTCGTAAAGTACACTCCTATTTATTTTTAATAACTTAGCGGCCATGCTTACATTGGCATTGGTCTGGGCCAGCACACGAATTATGGTTTCTTTTTCAGCTTTGAACCTTACAGTTTCAAGACAAATCTCATTCTCATTTCGACTTCTCTCCTTCTCCTTACGCAATAAGAAGTGTTCAAAAAGTTCAAGTGTAAGTTTGCCCTGCAAGGCTAGATTAGCTGCTCTTTCTATGGTGTTTTCCATTTCCCGGATATTGCCTGGCCAATAATAAGTCTGGAATAGTTCAATTACTTTATCGTCAATCCCAGTAATATTCAAGCCAAGTTCTTTGTTAATTTTGGAGATGAAATGTTCAACCAAAAAGGGGATATCATCAACCCGCGTCCGTAAGGGAGGAACCTCGATGCTCATAACGTTAATACGATAATAGAGATCCTCCCGGAAACTATCCTGATGAACCATATCGAGAAGATTTCGATTCGTGGTAAATATCAATCTAACATCAATATCAATAGGTTTATTACCCCCGACTCTTTCTATCTCTTTTTCCTGAATGACTCTCAGAAGCTTGGATTGAAAATACAGGGGCATCTGATTAATCTCATCAAGCAGTAATGTACCACAATTAGCTAGTTCAAATTTACCAATTTTCCCACCCTTTTTGGCTCCGGTAAAGGCTCCTTCCTCGTAGCCAAATAATTCAGATTCAAGTAAATCATTAGGAATAGCAGCACAATTGAGCCTACCAAACGAATGATGGCTCCGCGTACTGAGCTGGTGTATAGCATGGGCAACCAGTTCTTTGCCAGTGCCTGTCTCTCCGGTTATCAGGACAGTCGACTTGGTCTGGGCTACTTTTTTTATTAATTCCTTCATCTTGATAAGGTTAGGAGAGTTGCCAATAATTTGATCCAGTGAGTATTTTGCCCCTCTTAATTTGTTCAATTCACTCTTATATTGATTTAATTCCTGGCTTAAATGGCCGATTTTCTGAATTGTAGCAACAGTACTCATTTCATCTAGCATTGAGAGAGAACCAAATGCTGCTACTCCAATTATCTTACCATTTTTTCTGACCGGTATCCTGTTAACCAGTACCGACTCACCATTCTTAAGCTTAAATAAGGAACCCATTTCTTCCCGTCCTGTCCTAGCTACAATATGCATCCGTGTACCAGGGATTACATCTATAACATCTTTTCCGATGACTTCATGACGATCTACCTGCAAGATATCCGCATATCTGTCATTTAAAAAGATAATCTTGCCGTCTAAATCTGTTACCACGAAACCCTGCATAGACTCTAAAACACAATTAATAATGTCCTTGTTCTCTTCACGGATATCTGGCATTAACTGTTCACTCCTTTTAGAGTCTTTGGTATAAATTTTAACATACTATTCTGAATTTTACACTGCTGCTAACAGAACTGAAAATACTTAATTTGCGACAAATGCAAAGTATAATTCGTGCTTAATGATACACCTGTCATCCAAAGATTCACTATGATCAGTACCCCCACGATAAATCGCACCATTAAATCTACAGACCCCTCCTCCGTTCCCAAACGAAGCTCCGTTAACCTCCGCACAGTCCAAGATGGTTGGTCATGAACAAATGACTATAGTTAAACAAGGTGCTCCTCGTCAACACGCGAAACACCTTGTTCATATGTATTGGCGGCAAGAGTGAGTTAAACCTTAACCGTCTTCTTCATCACAAACCCCGGCAACGACTCCTTCATCTTCCAAACAATACTGATCGTCGCCGAGCCATAATGACTTTGAAAATCAGCACATCCGATACAGGTAAAGGGCGAGGCAAAGGTTGCCTCCTTCTTATACTCTCTCACAAAAAACAACCCATTACCACCACTTGATGACAATCTCCTCTATTTCCGATCCAAATGTGTCACAGAACAACTCTATTGGAAAATGCATTACGCAATAAATTGTCCTGTTGGTCATTATTTTGGCAACTGCAAGGGATCTGCCCTATTGGAATGTGCCCTGCCGAAGGGAATACTGTGAAAGTACTTCCCTGCCTAGTCAATTACTTTTTACTAGCTTTCTTATGTTTTGATTTTTTAGTTGGTTTCTTTTTCTTAGAATGTACAACAACCTTATTTAATCTGACAGACCGTTTTTTAGTAAGCAATTTTTCGTTCCATTTACCCATATACATTTCAGCTAACGGATATAGGCTTGTGATATCCTCAGTATCCAGATCTAAAACAATCTCACTAATTTCTGATATCTGGCTTGAATTAAAAGCTCCCCCACTATAGGCTTCGATCTCTTCCCTTAATGGCAACCATTCTGCTAATTGCTCATTATTCTCAATCTCCTCTATTAACATGATCAGTGTTTCCGCAAGCATGTCCCGCATATCCGCGGGATCAAGATAGGGATAAGTATGTGCTGTCATCAAGGTTAACCGTAAATGAACAATGCCTGCCTCTCTATCCCCATTGTCCAATAAAATATGCCCTAACGAATAATGCGATTCCATTTGCTTCGAATCATGCCGAATAGCCTGCTCATAAGCTACTGCTGCCAAGTCCGATCGTCCAGCCCTGAAATATGAGTTTCCTAACCTATTCCAAATCAAGGCATTGATGGGGTTCTGACTTAACTTATTTAAATAGTGCTCTTCATAATCCGTCAACCAAGTGTAATAGTATCCATCTTCTGAAACCATTTTGCCATAAATAACTTTGCTCTGATTCAAAGCTTCTAGTTTAAAGGATGCTGCAAGGAAACTGGACATTATTTCTACTTTGAGCTCACGTAGAGTGTGGCTGGGTATTTTCCACGGACCTCCTGAGTTACAATGATTACAACGAAAATATCCTCCGAATTGCATATCTAAAGGATCAGAAAACTCTTTTTCACCTGTATCTTGTGTTGAGTTCAGCTTTTTCTTAGATCGATCCTTAATATCATAAGCTATCCTGCCAACATCGTAATAATCAATGTGACCACATTGGGTGCATTTTAATTTGTATTTGCATTCTTGATCGTTAAGATCTTCTGAATAATCCTCTGACGTTAGCATATATTTAGCGATTCCTTGGGCATACTTCCCTGGTAGTAATTCTATTCCAGGATTAGATTCTACCTCGGAAAACTCCTTACCAGTGATAATGCTAATCAATTTTGGATTAATTCCTAATTTTTGTTGAGTTGTCACAGTATCTTTCCCTTCTCACTTACTTTTGTTCATTCACCTTACTTGATTCTGTATCGTTTAGTTCCCCTGCCAACATACACATGTAGATTTGCTCATAATTATTACAAAAGTTGAATACTATGCAGAACACAAGGGGACGTTTTTCATGTGTCACTATGCCCTTTTGACGATGTTAAAGCTCACGCCGGTTAAACGTGATATTTGCCTGATGCTCAATCCCTAGATAAGTTTGAGCTGACGAACTAAGTCGTTCCGATCTGCCTTGGTCATTTCCATCAGTGTCCCCTTTGGCATTTTGCAGTACTTTTTTATAAGCTGAAGCGCCTTGGTATCGCTCAAAGCTTTTACTTCAATGTCTTCCAGG
Source organism: Desulfosporosinus sp. (assembly GCA_003512645.1). Lineage (GTDB taxonomy): Bacteria > Bacillota > Desulfitobacteriia > Desulfitobacteriales > Desulfitobacteriaceae > Desulfosporosinus. Next base: position 12,883 of record DOPS01000343.1, on the reverse strand, counting down.
CAGATATCATCAGTTGCTGCTGTGATGTACTCCAAAGGGCAATTATGGCCTGGTCCTTTTGTTCGGAAATCAGGCAATATCCCAGGACTGCTATTGAACTATCCTCGGTAATTCGTGTCAGAGTTTCCAAATATCGCTGACGATCCTCATCATCATGAAAGAGTACTCCACGGTTAATCTCGCTCCATCAAATGCTAGATACCAGTTTTGCATACTTGTCTGGCATGACGCGGCATGATTTCCCTCCTTTTCATTTACCCTGATTATACCATTTTGAGAAAAGAGTTCTTACTAATTTTAAAATTTTTGGTTAAAATATTTGTAGGAGGTGTTAATTCATGGAAGTATGTGCAAAAGATAAATCAGATGCTCTTCATGCATTGGTCCTTTTCTGGTAGTCTGTAGGGTGATGTAAATTTCGTCTCCTCTTTGTACTCCCTGACAAAGAACAACACATTCCCTCCACTGGTTAATTGGTTGATATCCCTCTGCCCGGTTATAGATTCCTCCGTCGTTCGGCTCTGGGACTGCCAGTGAAACAACTCCTCATTAATAGATTAGCGCGAACAGGGAGTTCCAGAAGATATTCTGTACCATTGACTACAAGCTTCTGCTTGCCTTCCTCCACAATCGTTCCAATCCCAGTTGGAGTCAAAATTCCCTAAACCCGCGCCTGCTGCCCGAATCTGCTCGACTAACGTTCCTTGGGGTACCAACTTTACTTCAAGCTCATCGGCTGACATTTGCCTTCCGGTTTCTTTGTTCGTGCCTATGTGGGTTGCAATGAGCTTACTAACGCCATTCTCAATCTTGCTGATAGCTTCTTCAAGACGTATTACTTTTGTCTTTTTGTCAATTTCAACCTTCCTTAGAGTGAAATGGGGGAACTATGGTAACTTAATCACATTCCCCCATCCTTGTCTATATGTATTTGATGCAATTACTATGCCAACAAAATATGGATTTATCTATACGGTACGATAATCATCCTGGATTTCTAGACAAATGCCAGTATATATCGAAGATGAGCATCATGTATTCGTTCAGGCGGCTTTAAACCCGGGCTAGAGTTAGAAAGTCAAAACGAATGGCTGAAACCTCGATCACACCCCTTACAAACGTTTGGCTTTTTTCTCTTTGACAAGAACATATGTTTCGTATTATAGTATTTAATAGTTGCGAAGTTAGGGGTGTTGAACATTGATATTTATGATAAATTGACGATCTTGTCAGACTCAGCTAAATATGATGTGGCCTGCACCTCCAGCGGTGTAAATCGAAGTGGCAAGCAAGGGACTATAGGTAGCGCTGCAAAAGCTGGGATATGTCATAGCTTTTCGGCAGATGGGCGTTGCATATCTTTACTAAAAGTGCTCATGACTAATATCTGCGTCTTTGATTGCAAATACTGTGTCAATCGTGTATCAAACGATATCGTAAGAGTGGGGTTTACGCCTGTAGAACTTGCAGAACTTACGATCAACTTCTATCGACGTAACTACATAGAGGGTTTATTCCTTAGTTCTGGGGTGATTAAAAATCCAAACAATACTATTGAGCAAATGATTAAGGCTCTTGAGTTATTGCGTAACGCATACCACTTTGGCGGTTACATTCATGTCAAGGCCATACCTGGAGCAGATAGTGAGCTCATTACTCGCTTGGGTCTTTTGGCCGACCGGATGAGCATAAACATTGAGCTGCCTTCTCAGGAGAGTCTAAAGCTCTTAGCCCCGGACAAGACGAAGGAGTCCATTCTGCGTCCGATGGGACTGATTAGTACTAAGATCCAGGAAAACAGTACTGACCTTGTAAAATTTCGTCATGCTTCTAAATTTGTGCCGGCCGGTCAAAGCACACAGCTTATTGTGGGAGCGACGCCTGACACAGACCATAAGATATTAACCCTAACCGAAGGGCTTTATAAAAAATACCATCTTAAAAGGGTCTTTTTCTCTGCCTATATGCCGGTGGCTGAACATTCACTGCTGCCTTCTGTAGATATCAAACCACCTCTCATGCGTGAGCATCGGCTTTATCAGGCCGACTGGCTTTTACGGTTTTACGGCTTTGAAGCAAAAGAACTGCTTAATGAACAAAATCCCAATTTTAATTTACAGGTTGATCCCAAATGCAATTGGGCACTCAACCATTTAGAGAAGTTTCCTCTTGAGATTAATAAAGCGCCCTATGAGATGCTTTTACGAGTGCCCGGAATCGGCGTGACCAGTGCCATGCGTATTCTTACAGCTAGGAGAAGCAGCCCGATTGATTTTTCTGGACTTAAAAAGATGGGTATTGTCCTGAAACGCGCGCAGTATTTTATTACCTGTAAGGGAAAAATCATGGAAGGTTTAAAAATAACGTCAGATGAAGCAATTAGAGCGCTTATGTCCGATCAGTTTAAGCTTACGTCTCATTATCCAGAACAGCTGTCACTTTTTAGGGAGCCTTTCATTAGGAGCGAGGATGTGCAGCAATGCCTGACAGGACAGATCTAATCTACGCTTATGATGGTAGCTTTGTAGGACTAATGTGTTGCGTTTTTGAAAGCTACGAGCAAAAGGAGATCCCTAGCGTCATCCGCCCCCCGGGTGTACAGCAGGGCCTTTTTGATACAGCGAAATGGATTGAGACGGACGAACATAAGGCGGAAAGAGTTTTTAACTCAATTCCTTTGAAGATTTCGTCCCAAGCACAGGAGTTGGTTAAGCTCGGTTTTTTAACGTGTGCTCCGCACAAAGAATTATTAATCTATCATTTCCTGCGTTTGGGGTTTAAGTATGGGAGCAAGGTTATGACGATGCTCACGGATGATACGGTTTGTTCCCTCCAAAAAGCAGTACGCCACTTAACCTCAGAAAGCCATAAGTTTAAAGGATTTGTCCGGTTTTCCGTTTATGGCGAGGTGCTTGTGGCGGTGATAGAACCCAAAAACTTTGTGTTGCCCCTTCTATCACTGCATTTTAGCGACCGATTCCGTAACGAATCGTTTATGATTTATGATAAAACTCACAGTATGGCCTTAATTTATCGGTCACAAAAAGCTGAGTTGATGTTTGTCGACGAGTTAACGTTGCCAGAAGTTAATGGTACTGAAGTTGAGTACCGTCGTTTATGGAAGCAATTCTATAAAACGATTGCCATTGAAGGTAGAAATAATCCACGGTGTCGCATGACTTTGATGCCGAAACGGTATTGGGGGCAAATGACCGAATTTCAATGGCATGTGGCGGAAACTGCCACTGAACTACCACCAACTTCGGTAGGTTCTTTAGATTCCCCGTTCAAATATCCAACTCGCAAGTGAGACGATCCTGTCAAGCTAAAGGTATTCGTCATATTATTGTTGACAGAGCGAGCAAAAAAACGCATTCCGACCCCCAACCTCGGACTTTTCGATAACATTTTGACAAACTGAACATGGTTTACCAGACCGGTCATACACCTTAAAATACGAATTATATCCACCGGTAAAATCGTCCCAAGGAGCGAACGGTTCCTCCATATCTCCGCCAAGGCGAATAGAATCCCGAAGAATATTTATCAAGGAATCGTACAACTTAACCCTGTCAGCAATACTTATTGTCGAAATCAAACGGTTGGGCAAAATACCCGCCCCAAACAATGCTTCATTAGAATAAGCATTGCCTACTCCAGCGATATTTTTGGGATTCATTAGCCAGGGTTTGATCATTCCTTTTTTCCCTTTGAGTAATCGAATAAATTCTTGGGCATCAAAGTTAGGATCTAATGGATCGTTTCCCAATACTCCTAACTTAGTCTCAAGTTCATCCTTCCTCAGGTAGTGCAAATAGCCCAGAGTAAGACGACAAAAGAAGAGCACTGAATCGTCAGATAGTCCAAAAATGACACTTGGTTTTTCAGGTAGTTCCTTTATTCTTTGACGCAAATTCTCTGCCTCACTATTTACAACCTCAGACATTACTTCCTTAATCGATTGGTCTTTTTTCGTGTCCTTTAATGGCAATAAAAATAGCCTGCCATCCAGCATCATGTGAGTCAAGAGAAAGTGGCCGTCGTCAAGATGAAAAATAATGTATTTGCCCCTGCGGGTAATGTCTTTAATCCGTTTACCGATGACGATCCTGCAAAAATCCGTACTTTCCAGATTAACACTTTTGACCCGTAAGACATTAACCTCACTAATCCGTTTATCCTTAACCCATTTGTTTAAATAGTCCTTGTATATCTCCATCTCAGGAATTTCAGGCATAATTTACCTCCATCACTTCTCACTTCACTTGGCTTCTATAATTCCACTTACGGCCGGAATAAATGTATGGTCCCTGCGATTTTTTTGTCATTGCTGGCTCCCCTTCTTGCCAAAGCATTTCAACAGCTATAAAATATAGCTGTATTATACAAGGAGGTTTGATTTATGTTCTATTTACTTAAACCAGTACAAGCAGGCCCGTTAACACTAACTAACCGTTTGGTAATGCCACCGATGGCTACCGCGAAAGCAGATCCTGATGGGAAAGTAAACCAGTCAATTCTAGACTACTATGCAGAAAAATCCGAAGGCGGCTACCTTTCGCTTATCATAATAGAACACAGTTATATCCAGTTAGATGGTAAAGCAAGTGACCTGCAGCTTTCCGTTTCTGACGATAGCGTGGTTGAGGGCCTAAAGAAATTGGCGGAGGTCATTCATCATAATGGCTCTAAAGCCGTGATGCAAATAAACCACGCCGGAAGCAACACAACTCCAGAAATTACCGGGACTACTCCTGTAGCTCCTTCAGCAGTCTCTCACCCACGTAGAGGGAGTATGCCGAATGAACTTACCCTCGAGGAAATTGCGAATATCATCAGGTCCTTTCAATCTGCAGCTCGACGTACTAAAGAGGCTGGTTTTGATGGCGTGGAAATCCATTCCGCCCATGGTTACCTTCTCAATCAATTTTTCTCTCCGCTAACCAACAAACGTACCGATGAATACGGTGGAAATGTCCATAATCGTGTTCGCCTCCACCTGCAAGTCATAGAAGCGATACGCGCCGCTGTCGGTGATGATTTCCCCATTCTTTTACGATTAGGTGCGTCAGATTTTAGAGAAGGGGGAATTACTATCGAGGATAGTCAAGTTGCCGCCCAAAAATTTGAAAACGCCGGTGTTAACATTCTTGACATTTCTGGCGGTTTCACAGGATATATCGCACCTGACCTTAGCGGACAAGGTTATTTTGCACCGCTCAGCGAGGCCATCAAAAAAGTGATGTCCATTCCAGTGATTCTCACTGGTGGAATTACCGAAGTGCAAGCAGCTGAACAATTGCTAGCAGACGGGAAAGCAGACCTAATTGGTGTAGGAAGAGCGATCCTTAATAATTCCAAATGGGCAGAGCGAGCTATCAATAGCCTGCGTTAATAAGTTAAATTTACCCCACTGCCTTTGATTAACAGCCCCTATAACTATGGGAAACGCTATTACCGCCAAATTAGTTCCACAACGTTCACTAACTTGACTAGCCTCCCATACCGCACTAAGTGAAAGATCGACCTGTCAAAACCACGAGCAACTTGCCCAAGAATTTTTAGAAGCGTCGGATCATCTGATATCAAGAACCGATGATGAGGAAGAGAAAGGAACTCTAATCTGCGATAAGGCAGATTTCATCGCCCAAAAGGGAAATATGGAAACCGCAGAGGCTGAATACACGCACCTCTTCGGCTCTATGCCGAAATTTTATTTTACTCGCTACCGCTATGCTTTAATGCTAAGTGGCCATGAGGTTGGGTTACATCGGCTCGCAAAAACGGATTGCAAAAAATGGATCTGTATAAGAAACCTTATCGGTTAACGAATAGTCCTCTACTTACAGCCGTGTTCCTTACTTTCAATACAGCCATCTGCATTTTCTATTTCGACAGTGATTTTCATCTTCATACTCAGCGTACCTCCGTCAAGATATCTTTCTGAGTACTATCATAATTCTATTTAGGCAGGTTGTTCTGTAGGTATCATCCATTGAATTAATGTTAATAAATGGGCCGTTTAACCGCACAGGTCGAATTAATTCATGATTAGAGTTCCATTTCTTCTTTTACTTGCTTGAAACAAGTAACCGCAAAGTCCAAATCGTCTTTACTGTGGCCAGCCGAGACCTGGAGTCTAATTCTTGCCTTTCCCTGAGGAACGACAGGATATGAAAAGGCGATTACATAAACTCCCTTTTCCAGCATCCGTCGAGCAAATTCCGATGCTACTTTAGCATCGTACAGCATGATAGGCACAATAGGATGAGTGCCTGGCAGCACATCTAAACCAGTCTTGGTAATTTGTTCCCTAAAATAAAGTGTATTTTCATGCACTTTATCTCGATATACAGTAGAAACGTTTAACATATCCAGTGTTTTGATGGATGCCGCAGCAATGGAAGGTGCCAGAGTATTGGAAAAAAGATACGGCCGGCTTCTCTGCCGAAGAAGCTGGATTATTTCCTTTTTACCACTGGTATATCCTCCGGACGCACCACCCAACGCTTTACCCAAGGTGCCAGTAATAATATCCACACGGTCCATCACCCCGCAATACTCGTGAGAACCCCGTCCCTTTTCTCCCATAAATCCAACAGCATGGCTATCATCAACCATAACCAGCGCATCATATTCCTCAGCTAAATCACAAATACCTGATAAATTAGCAATATATCCATCCATAGAGAAAACGCCATCTGTCGCTATCAGTTTAATTCTGGCATTACCCGCCATGATTAGCTTGGCCCTTAAATCAGCCATGTCATTATTCTTATATCTCAAACGCTTTGCTTTGGATAAACGAACTCCATCGATAATGCTAGCATGGTTAAGTTCGTCGCTGATAACAGCATCGTCTGCTCCTAACAAAGTTTCAAATAAGCCCCCGTTGGCATCGAAACAAGAGGAATATAAAATGGTGTCCTCCATCCCCAAAAAATCACTGACCATTCTCTCTAATTTTTTATGCACTTCTTGAGTACCGCAAATAAAACGAACAGAAGAAAGACCGAAACCCCACTTATCTAAGCCCTCTTTTGCCGCAGCAATTAAGTCCGGATTGTTAGATAATCCCAAATAATTGTTAGCACACATATTAAGTACCTGTTTTTTGTCTTGAGTATCTATTCTGCTACTTTGTGGTGAGGTAATTATCCTTTCTTCCTTGTAAGTACCTGCTTCTTGAATAGTTTCAATTTCTTGCTTTATATATTTAACAGCCGTTTTCATGATTTCCCTCCAGCAACTAGATTTTTGACCAATCCAAAACAACCTTGCCTGACATCCCAGAATTCATGGCTTCAAATCCTTTTTCATAATCTCGAAAATCAAATCTATGGGTAATAATACCGGAAATATCCAAACCGCTTTGCAACATAGTCGTCATTTTGTACCAGGTCTCAAACATTTCACGACCATAAATTCCTTTAATAGTTAAACAGCCAAAAACAACCGTATCCCAATCGATGATAGTGTTTGGTTGCTGAATCCCTAGCATGGCAATCTTTCCTCCATGATACATACTCTTTACCATGTCCGCAAAAGCCTGGGGATTTCCAGACATTTCTAACCCTACGTCAAACCCTTCCTTCATCCCCAATTGCTGCATAACCTCTGATATGGTTACGTCTTTCGTATTTACCACCATAGTAGCACCCATTTTTTTTGCTAATTGCAACCGATATTCATTAATATCGCACACGACTACGTGGCGGGCACCAACATGCTTACAAATAGCTGCCGCCATAATCCCAATGGGACCAGCACCCGTGATCAAAACATCTTCCCCTATTAAGTCAAAGGATAGGGCCGTATGCACCGCATTTCCCAGTGGGTCAAAACACGAGAGTATATCATCCTCAATATCTGGACTACACCGCCAAACATTTGTGGCAGGTATTGCTAAATATTCTGCGAAGGCACCATCGCGGTTAACTCCCACACCTTTTGTATCTTTGCACAAATGCCTTTTACCCGCCAGGCAATTACGGCAGGCTCCGCAAACCAAATGACCTTCACCGGATACTCGCTCCCCAATCTTTAAGCCCAGGACATTATCCCCAACATCTGCAATTTTCCCCACAAATTCATGTCCAATAGTTATTGGTACAGGTATGGTCTTTTGGGACCAAGAATCCCAATTATATATGTGAACATCAGTACCGCAAATGGACGTCTTTTTTATTTTCACTAAAACATCGTTACGTCCGATTTGTGGAACAGGGACCTTTTCCAACCATAATCCTTTTTCAGCTTTGCTCTTGACCAAGGCAAACATTTCTTTATTATTCAAACTCTTCGCTCCCTTTCGTTCATTTACAATAGGCAATAGAACCATTACGTTCTTTTCTCAGCGTTCAAATCTAAATAAGTAAAATTTCCATTTACACAAAATTATTTACATTCCCTTTTTTCCTGATCACTTTTCCTGCTAATTTACCGGTATGTTTACCTTTGTCAATTACTACTTTACCATTTACTAAAACATATTCTATTCCTTCAGGAAATACTCTTGACTCTATGTAGTTTTCATTTGTCTCTAAATTTTCCATATCTATAACAAGAATATCAGCTTTATAACCTTCCATAATAAGCCCTCGATCAGTAAATCCCAGAACTTCAGCAGCTTTCCCTGTTGCTTTTCTAATAGTATCCTCAATTCTTTCCATTCCCAGTTCTTTTATGTATTTTATCATTGCACAGTAAGTGTTTGGAGCTGGAAAAAATCCAGAATTTTCATCAGCCGAATTCCATGTGCCTTTAATATCAAAAGCAAAAGTATCTGTGCAAAGGGTTGCTTGAGGATGTCTAAGAAATTCTTTGACAATTTCCATATTCATATTTTGTGTTATTGCATATATTTTTGCTTGAGGATCTTCAATTAACAAATCAAATATCATTTCCACCGATGACTTTTTATTTATTTTAGCTATTTCACTCATTGTTTTGTTTATATAATTTTTATTAGTTGATTCAATAATTGTTACAAACTCGTCCCAATCTGGTAAAACAACAGGATTTATGTGATAATATTTTCCAGAATTAATTATATCTATCAATTGCTCTCTGTAATCCAATGCCTTTAAGTTATTGATAAATTGATTTAATGAACCAGATTGTTTTATCCAGGGTGAAAAAACAGCTGATAAATTTGGAACTATAATAATTCCACCTACAATATTAGGTATTACATCAAAGGCAACTTTTACCCCGTCTTTTAAATATTCGTCTATCACTTGCAATGTGGCTTTTGCAGCTGATTTCATCATAAAATCATTCTTAGATGGAAATACTTCAAAGCCTGAAGTCAAATGAGATAATTGTACTTGTATATCCAGCTGCTTACCTATTTCTAAAGTTTCAATAATGCCATCAATTTTCTTTTGTTTTTTAGGTGTACCAACTCTTAATCCTGTTTTTCTCCAATGTGCTGCATATATACCCTCATATTTCTTAAGTTCTTTTGATACTTCGAGAAGTTCTTCAAAGCTGGAATAAGCACCTGGTACATAATCAAGCCCTACAGACATCCCATATGCGCCGGATTCCATAGCCTCTTTTATATATTCTTTCATTTTTTCTATTTCTTCATCTGTTGCAAATCGTTTGTAATCTTTCCCCATTACTTGTGCTCTAATTTGTCCATGTCCAACTAATGGTACATAGTTTGCTGATATCCCTTTTTCTTCAACTTTATTTAGAAAGTCACCAAAAGTTTTCCAATCAACATCTAAATTATATGCTTCTTTTAATTTATCTTTTATATTTTCTAATAGGAACATATCCCCTGCAGAATATACATAAGGCTCTATTTCGTCCAAAATATCTATTTCGTAATATTTAAATGGCCAATATTTATCAATCGGAGCGGGCGAAATTCCACACTGTCCACCAACTATTGTAGTTATGCCCTGCATGATTTTACTTTCCATTTTGGGATATATTAATAATGTTTCATCTCCATGTGAATGCATATCAATAAATCCCGGAGTTATTGATTTACCATTTGCATTTATTACTTTTTCAGCTTGATCTCCATTTAAATCTCCAATTTTTTCTATTATGCCGTCTTTTATACCTATATCTGATATGTAAAAGTCTTTTCCGGCACCATCAATAATTTCCCCACTCTTGATAATAATGTCAAACATCATTTGCCTCCTAACCAATATTACCATATCTATGGACCCGCAAGAAAAGCTTTTGTTATAGTAAAAATAAAAAGTTACTAAATAATTTTGCGCAGAAAAAGCCTTAAAAATACGGCTTTTTCTGCGCAATTGATTTATTTTTCCCAGCTCATTTCCGCTACTTTAAGGTATCCGGATGCATCTATATATCCAACCTTCAAATCTTTTCTGCTAAAATATATTCCCATTTTGTGAAATAATGGTACTAGGGGAGCATCGTCATTTACTATTTGTACTAATTTTTCATATTTTGCAAGTCTTTCATTTTTATCAGTAAGTTTTTTACCTTGACTGAATAGTTCATCTACTTTTGGATTACTATATCTTTCCCAATTGTATCCACCTTTAGTTTTAAGTACTAAATCCCAGCTATCTGCATCCTGTATTAATGTAATCCCCATATTACCCATCTCATAATTACCGGACATCATATCTTTATTAAATGCATTTTGCTCGCACATTTCTATGCTAGTAGTTACTCCTATTTTGCTTAAGTTTTCCTGTATTACTTCCGCACCCTTTTTAAGTGGTCCATCCATTGTTTTAAATGATATCTTAAAACCATTGGGATATCCTGCTTGAGCTAAAAGCTCTTTAGCTTTTTCAGGGTTATACTCATATCCCTTGATATTTTCCGAGTATCCAAAGGTAAGTTTATTTAATATACTTTGGGCATTTTTTCCCATTCCTTCCAGCACTATTTGAATAAGGGCATCCTTATCAATAGCATAGTTAATTGCTTGTCTTACCAACTTATTGTCAAATGGTTTTACAGTGTTGTTCAATATAACAAAAGTTAAATGTATCGCATCAAATTCATGCGTAGCAAGAGCTTTGTTGGCTTTAATGCCTTGTATTGATATCGCTGGTACTCCAAAAGCAAAATCTATTTCTCCTGATTCCAATGCTATTTGAGTAGTATTTGAGTCGGTTATTACTTTAAACTCCACATTTTTAATTGGCGCAGGACCATTAAAATAGCCGTCATACCTTTCCAATACAACTCTTTGTCCTGAATCATGTTTTACAAATTTATATGCCCCTGTTCCTACCGGGTTTTGACCATAGTTATTTCCTGCTCCTGTTACTGCTTTTTCATTTAGCATATAAATTCGAGTAAGAACTAGTAAAAATGGGGAGTAAGCATATTTAAGATTAAATTTAACTGTATAATCGTCGAGCGCTGCTGCATCTTTTATTGGATCCATTATACTTGCCAAGTAGGGTGATTTCATAGCGGCATTAACTGTAAAAACTACATCGCTTGCTTTGAATTCTTCTCCATTTTGGAATTTGACACCTTTTTTCAACTTGAAAGTATATGATACTCCATCATCAGCTACAGTCCAGTTTTCTGCCAGAGAAGGTACAAAACCCCCTGATTTATCATTATTAACTAGAGAATCATATATATTCTTAAAGATCATATTATCAACTATTGTTGACGTATGAAGTGGGTCCAAGGATCCCATGTCAGCATTAATTGCCAGAACTATTAAGTCTTTTACCGGTTTATCCGGTTGTGTTTTAGCTGTCGTTCCTGTTCCACCGCACCCTGATACCATTGTTACAAGCAGTGCGAGTACTAATAAATAAGCAAGCATTTTACCTTTCACTTTTTATCCACTCCTTTTTTTACTAAGTAATTATTTCTCCAGCACGTTTACATGCAACATAATGATTTGTTGATATTTCTTTAAGTTCTATATCTGTTCCCATACATCTTTCTCTTGCCAGCGTACATCTTTGCGCAAACCTACATCCTCTCGCAGGATTTATCGGGCTTGTTACTTCACCCTTTAATATTTCACGTTTTTTATTCCTATATCTTAGATCTGCCACCGGTATTGCACTTAATAGTGCTTTTGTATATGGATGTAACGGATTATTGAATAATTCATCACCAGAAGCTCTTTCTATACACTGGCCAAGATACATTACGGCTATTTCATCCGATATATGCTTTACCACTGATAAATTATGTGTAATGAACATATATGTCAGGCCCATTTCATCTTGCAGATCCATCATCAAGTTGAGTATTTGCGCTTGTATTGAAACGTCTAATGCTGATACAGGTTCGTCGCACACAATAAATTTTGGCTCTAAGGCTAATGCTCTTGCTATACCTATTCGTTGTCTCCTACCCCCGTCAAGTTCATGAGGATATGTGTTTATTAATCTTTCTGAAAGTTCTACTGTTTCCATTAGCTTAAATACCTTTTGGTTCATGTCTTTATTGTTTTTGAATACTTTATTCACTATCAAAGGTTCTGCAATTATTTCGCTTACTGTCATTCGTGGGTTTAAGGAGGTATAAGGATCTTGAAATATAATTTGCATTTCCTTTCGCAAATTCATCATTTCCCTTTTATTGCAGGTTAATATGTTTTTCCCATTATACAGAACTTCTCCTTCTGTTGCTTCCAATAGTCTTAATACTGTTCTTCCCAGCGTTGACTTTCCACATCCTGATTCCCCAACTACTCCAAGCGTTTTTCCTTTGTTTATGGATATATTTACTCCATCCACTGCATGTAAATTTCCAGTCGATGTTTTAAAATACTTTTTAAGGTTTTTTGTTTGTAATAAAGGCTGCGTCACCTTTTCATCTCCTGACTTTTTTCTCTTAAAAGAGATGGCATTTAATTTTATGTCCATTATTATCGTAATTGTCAAAAACTCTGCAC
>DOPS01000092.1:0-26800 GCA_003512645.1 Desulfosporosinus sp. | reverse complement strand
AGGTGGGACGGGCTAATAAACAGATAATCGGCGGTTGCTTTAAGGGTTAGCGGTTTATGGTAATTTTCCATGATGAAATTTCGGGCGTTATTAACTAGACTGAGATGTTTCTTGTCTGCAAGTTTGAAAATTCCATCGAGGAATTCTGCTATGACTTTATGGACTTTGAAAAAAAATTCTTCTATGCGTTCTATGCTTTCAACTTCATTATTAAAATCCTGAAGTTTCACCATGACTTGTTCTGCATCAGCTCCCCCTTCGACGGCTGCTCTTGATGATAGGGAAGCCAATTCAAGAATCCGTATTTTGATAGTCGCTTTTTCACCCGCGGTCTTTGTTAAGAGGTCGGTTAATAAATTCTTCAAAGTGCTTTGGGCCTTGGTTTTATCACCAAGCCGTATATAACTTAGAAAACGCCTCTCATTCTTTAAATAGGTTCCATAGTCAGTAAAGCCTGAAATGTTCTTCTTCTTCCTGTTTTCTAGATCAGCTTTTATTTGCAGGCGTTCTAAGTGATAGGCATTTTCCGCCTCCATCGTGTGAATGTTTCTGTTTACCAGATGATTTACGACAACAAAGAGCATATCAGCCGCAGCTTGAGACTGCTCAGGAGAGGAAATGGGAAGGTCTTTGACTCTTTGTAGTAAAGTATCAAAGTCAATATTTTTAGGATTTGATTTCTTTAACTGTTGAAGAAAAAATTCATCGGGTTTCCATAATAAGACTTGTCCACAAATAATACTCCCTAAAAATACATTATCAACGATAATTGGAACAGCCCAGATGATGAGCCCGGCGTGGCAACGGAAGAAATAGGGTTCATTCCATTTTGCTGCCTCTAAAGTCGCTTCTTTATAAGAATCTAGACACTTCTTTTCCCCTTTACTATGACTGCGGATAAACTGACAAAAATGGTTTCTGCTTTTATTACCCAATATTGCGAGGGTTTCCCCTTTCCTATTTACTGCTTCAATGTGTAACCCAGTAGCCTTAGAAAAGCTAGCTAGGATTTCCTCTAAGTATTTAGGATCAAGAAAATTCTCAATATTTCTCTTAGACATAGTAGTCTCCTCAATTTGTTGTTTAATCTTTAATAGGATTGGCCTGACAGGAAAAAATAAACTATTACGTAACATTTCGCGCTAAAACGCTCAATACCTCTAAATTATGCAGTCGAATTGACTCAATTTCTGCATCCCTTTTGGCAACTATAATGACCTCTGATCCTGGTTAAAAGGTATGATTTGCTCGATACTCAGAGGGGGTAATACCCTCGTGCTTTTTGAAAATAGCTGAAAAATAGCTGCTGGAATTAAACCCGGTAGCAGCGGCTATTTGGTCGATTGTGGCAGTTGACCTACGCAATTGTTGCTTGGCATTCTTGAGCCGTACTTGGGCCAGATAATCTGTTAAACCAATACCTGTATGTTTATTAAAGATCCGGCTGAGATAAGCGGGACTGAGGTGGACATGAGTTGCCACTATATTAAGCGAAATATTATGGGCATAGTTAGATTCGATATAGTCTTTGGCCTTACTTACTAAGACTTGGGATTGATTAAACGGCTGATTTGAACCTAATAAACCAATACATTTTTCCAGCATTATCTCCCCCCAATATTTTATATCATCGAGGGAGGATACATGGGATAAATCTTGGGCAAGCTCATGTTCAATTGGAGTAACTTCGGAGGGATCAGCACCTGCAGAAAGGGTAACTTGTATGACAATGATCATGAGTCGTACAGCAAAAGAATTTACAAGAACTGTTTGTGGAATCTGGTTTGAAGCAGCGAGCTGCTCAAGAATAAGCGCTAATTGACGTTTACCCTCCTTAAGATTTCCTGCTCTTACTTGTTCCTCAAGTCCTGTCAAATCCAGAGTAGGACCAGGTTGAAACTTTCTAAGGGAAAATCTATCCATTGCCTGTTTTACAGCCTCGATCAGTTGTTGTGGTTGAATTGGTTTGAGTAAGTAATCTGTGGCTTGAGCTTTTATAGCCTGCTGAGAATAAGAAAATTTACCATAGGCTGTTAAAATAATGACTTCTGTGGCAGGGTTAAGTGCCTTAATTTGTCTGGTTGCCTCAATTCCGTCAATTCCGGGCATTTTGATATCCATGATTATCAAATCAGGGCGTGTGAGATGAACCTTTTCTAAAGCTTCTCGCCCACTCGTAGCTTCTCCAACTATTGTGATAGGCAGGCTGGAGTTTTGTAGGATAAAGCAGATAATTTTGCGTTCTAATTCCTCATCATCAACCAGTAATACTCTATACATCCTATTACCACCCACCCTCAAGATCTGTTGCTTATGATAGGAGTTCATATTAATTATACTTTCTTTTAATATCTATGCATTACAAAATATTAATACTCAAGGTAAAAATTTTAATAAGTTATTCAAATAATCTGACAATATCTTAAGAATATTGCACATGGTTTTGTCTGGTTTAAGAACTTAATTGTGAGATGATAAAGGTACTAAAAGGCTTCCCATATTGAAAGGAGATTATTAAAATGATTATCGGAGTACCTAAAGAAATTAAGAATAATGAAAACCGCGTTGCTCTTACTCCCGCCGGGGTTGTGGCATTTTGCAAAGCCGGCCACCAAGTTGTCATTGAAAATAATGCTGGTGTCGGCAGTGGAATCAGTAACGAGGAATACATTGCTGCTGGCGCCGAAGTCTTGGCTACCCCGGCTGATGTTTATACTAGCGCGGATATGATCATTAAAGTAAAAGAGCCCCTGTCTGCAGAATATGATCTGTTCAAAGATGGTCAACTGCTGTTTACCTATCTTCACCTGGCACCAGAGCCCGCCTTGACAGCAGCATTACTCAAGAAAAATGTCGTAGGTATTGCTTACGAAACTGTTCAGCCTGCTGACGGCAGCCTGCCTCTACTCATTCCTATGAGTGAAGTGGCCGGGCGAATGGCAACTCAAATTGGTGCTCAGTTTCTGGAAAAGCAATATGGTGGGAAAGGTATCCTCTTAGGCGGAGTTCCCGGAGTTTCCCCTGCTAAAGTTACGATTGTTGGTGGCGGTATCGTTGGTATCAACGCCGCTAAAATGGCCATCGGTATGGGAGCAGAGGTTACTATTCTGGATGTAAGCAATGCCCGTCTCCGCTATCTGGATGATATCTTTAGTTCAAAGATCAAAACTTTAATGTCTAACAGTTATAATATTGCGCAGGCTGTAGCGCAAGCTGATCTGCTGGTAGGAGCAGTTCTGATCCCCGGTGCGAGAGCCCCTAAGCTGGTTACTGAAGAAATGGTGAAAGCTATGAAACCGGGTTCGGTGATTGTTGACGTTGCTATTGACCAAGGTGGCAGTGTAGAAACGATTGATCATGTGACCACTCATGCAGAACCAACCTATGAAAAGTTTGGGGTTATACACTATAGTGTCGCCAACATGCCTGGAGCAGTAGCCCGTACTTCGACCTTCGCCTTGACCAATGCTACATTGCCCTATGCACTTAAGCTTGCTAAACTAGGCTATGCTGAAGCAATCAGAACCGACCTGGCGCTGGCCCGCGGTGTCAACGTAATCCATGGTAAACTCACCTATAAAGCAGTTGCAGAAGCACTCAATCTGGAGTACACGCCGTTAAGTGACGTTACTGAAGTCCCCTCTAGTTTTTAAGCCGGATTAGACCCCAAGAACGGTTTAGCAACCGAAGTTTCACACGTAGGAAAGGACAGGCTCAAAAGCTTGTCCTTTTTCCATGCTGCTAAACCATCCATGGAGCATTTGATACTAGGCGCGTCCTATGTTCTCGCTTAAGTTGCACGCGCTGGCTATAACTAGAACAAGGATGTTTGAGGATAGAGCTACTAAGACTCGAACAAGGATGTTTGAATTAGAGCGCTACCAAGACTCAAACGCGCAGTGATGGTATTGCGCCGCGATGTAGAGATTTCATTCATCAGTGATGCCGTAATGCGGTATAGGGGACTGACTCGGTATTAAGAGACTAACTGTAGTAAGCCCTTGTTCAGGCACCAGCTTAACCCCGAATTCCTTGCCAAATTGTAGTTGCAAGCGTTTATGAACATTGCGCAGACCAATCCCTGCAAGGATTTGCTGATCCTTGCTCAAATCGATCGCAGCATAAGCCTGGGGCATGCCGACTCCATCATCTATCACTGATATCTCCACAAGGTTGTTAACTTTTCTAGCCTTAATCCAGAGGTGGCCTATACCCTCTTTTGGTTCCAACCCATGGATACAGGCATTCTCCGCTAAGGGTTGCAAACTTAAAAAAGGAATCTGTAAATTTCGGAGGTTTTCCGGAACGTCTATAGATACTTCAAGTCGACTACCAAATCTGGTTTTTTGAATAAGAAGATAGCTTTCTACATAATGTAGTTCTTCACACAAGGAGACCAATTCTTCTGGCTGATCTAAATTATGCCTTAGTAAATTGGACAGGGCGAAAAGAGTGTTCAATCCTTTTGTATTTTCACCGAGAGTTACCAAACTGATGATCGTGTTTAGAGTGTTGAATAAAAAGTGGGGTTTAATTTGAGCCTGTAGGTTTTTTAACTCTGCCTTGTGTAGCGTGTGCTCAAGCTCTACGATAATTCGCGCGTCCTCAGCTGCTTTCAATTTCTCTTTGCTTAGCGCTTCTTGCATCTTTGCCCGATAGATCAGTTCGACTATATAACTCACCACAAATTGTATAAGTCCACCGGCAGCTTGGCATTTTTCCATGCTTATAACCTGGATTTCCTGAAAAGATTGGATTAAGTGTTCGGGATCAAGACCCAAGTCAGAAGTAGCGTGAAGCATATCTTCAATCTCTTGAGTTTGTGGTTTTTCCAGGAGCATCTGACCGCAGGTAATCGATCCATAGAACTGATCATCTACTATGATGGGTACTGACATTAGCATAACACCAGCATGGCATTTGCCCATACAGGAGTTGCCCTGCTCTACGGTATTAAAACCTAGCTGAGCATTGGAATTAATACATCGCTTTAGACCAGCCTCTTTGGAGCGGATGCTACGGCAAAATCCATAAAAGTAATCATGCTGAACCACAGGAAAACCCAGGGCATCATTAATATCAATCGTGATGTCAGTGGCCTTAGTGAAGGTTTCAATGATTCGTACTAGCTTGTCCTCTTCAATGAGTTGAAATAGGCTCTTTGGTTTATGATCCATACAATCCTCTCCTGTACGATGTCTAAACTCATTTTCTAGAGTTAACTTGCAACCAGATGATTGATTGGTATCCAAATAACAAATGATATACGACTGAAAAATGAGTATATCATTAATTGATTATAGACTTAATTCAATGCTTATTACCAGCCCAATTTATGTAAATTAAATCGACTCGAACTCTGTGAACCCACTGTTGGCGAGGGTATGAAAAGTTGGGACACAACTTGCTCCGCACTCATACAGTTCGTATCATTTAGATGCTGATATACTTAGTAACCTTGTTTGTTGTAGATTGACTTGGCACCCTCCAATCAGAAGCATACCAAAGACAACCAAGAGTCCCCCAGACCATTGGTGCAATGCAACGCGCTCCCCTAATATCAAAACAGACAGGACCAACGAAGTGAGTGGCATCATACCGGAAAAGGCAGCAGCTGTATATGCGGTGCAGCGTTTTATACCAGCGTACCAAAAAATGAAAGCCAGTGCAGTTACGAACAAACCGTACCACCCCAATGCCAACCATTCTTTAATACCAAGTGACATAAGCGATAAAACCGGATGCTCGAATAGTGATGGTATTAGGCAAAGAAGCAAAGCAATTCCTGATACAAGGATCGTTTGGACAATGGGATTTATGGGAAGAGAACGAGCTGCAACTATTCTAAGACTACTGATCCGGGATAGAATATTGAACAGAGATTCACATACTGCAGCACAGAGAACCAATATATTCCCGATTACATGATTCATAGTCAATGCATTTCCAGGTAACAATATTCCCTGTAACAACAGAATACCTATAATAGTACTGAAAATACCGAAAAGGCTTTTTTTATATAAGGGTTCCTTTAACAGAAACCTTGCAAAAAGTGCTGTTGCTGCTGGTGTCGCTCCGGTTAGGACTCCGGCTTCACCTGAACTTGTGTACAATAAACCCTGTAAAAGAAACATACGGAATAGAAAAATACCAAATGTTGCCTGGAGAAGTAGTGTAACCCAGTCGCGTGCCGACATCTGTTGAAGCGTCTTTCTGAGATTGCTTCTGCAAAGCGGCAGCAAAGCAAGAATTGCAAACAACAAGCTGATAGCAGTAATGGTAAATGTCCCCAGATGACCGGAAACGAAGCGGGCTGCAATAACTGAAGTTCCTGCCAGAGTAAAAGCACCCATTAAATAAATCATTCCTTTAAACTGTTCCATTTTTCATCCTCCATATAATAGTTTATTTTATAGTAATGAATAATCAGGGATGTTATAATCATACAAAATAAACTGGTCTAGCAACAGAACCAGTTGAAGGGGATTATTAATAGTCCAGTTGGAGGGAGTATGTGGGGAATAGAATTAGAGCGTCAAGGCGAAATTTCCTTGTCGCGTCAGATTTATCAAACACTGAGAGATTACATAATAGATGGGCGGATAAAACCAGGTGAAGCATTACCTTCTACACGTGAATTAGCAAAACAACAGTCGGTATCGCGCAATACTGTTGCTGAGTCCTACGAAATGTTATTAGCTGAGGGATTTGTAATTAGCCGACAGGGTTCTCCAACACGGGTTGTTGAAGGTCTGCGCCTTGAAAAAACCCCTGCCTTAGAACAGTTGAAAGAAACAATGCCACAGGCTCAATCGTTCAGGGCTGATTTTAAGACAGGTCAGCCAGATTTGCGATGTTTTCCGCGCTATCAATGGCAGCAACTATTCGTTAAAGCATTTGAAAAAATGCCATTAAATCAACTAGGTTATTCCGGACCGGAAGGGCTTCTGTCGTTACGTGAAGAAATTGCTGCATGGCTATTTCGAAGCAAGGGGCTTGCAGTTAGTTCACAAGATATCTTCATTACTGCTGGAGCAACGCAAACCTTACATTTGATTGCCGATTTACTGTCTACTGAGGGACGGGAGATGCTGATAGAGGACCCATGCCATATCGGTATGCTGCGAGCACTCCAAGGTAAAGGATATTCAATGCGTCCAGTGCCGGTGGATGCACTAGGACTTCAGACCGAGTATCTTGATGGTAAAGGAGCATGTGCAGTATATGTAACACCTTCTCATCAGTTTCCTCTGGGAGGCATTCTTCCAGCTAAACGTCGAGCCGCGTTGATACGATTTGCTAGGGAAAATAACTTGTATATTGTTGAGGATGATTATGATAGTGAATTCAGATATTGCGGGGCCCCGGTATCTCCTCTCTATTCGATGGATCCGCAACGGGTGATTTATGTTGGGACATTCAGCAAAGTTTTATTCCCAGCGTTAAGGATCGGTTATGTGGTGTTGCCGCAACAACTACACTCACAGTGGCGGTATCTACGTATTCATGCAGATGTCCAGAATCCCCCTTTTGAACAGGCGGCCTTGGCTGAATACTTGCATACTCGAAAACTAGATAGGCATGTACAGCAGATGCGGAGGGTATATGGACAGAGGCGACATGTCCTTTTACAGACGCTGGATGAAACATTCGGGAAAGCATGGCACCCGTGGGGAGATGCTGCAGGGTTACATCTTGCCCTAGAGTTTCCAGGTATGCGTTTTGATAATGAGTTTGCACAGCGGGGTCGAAACTATGGGATTCGTGTTACTCCGGTGGAATATCACAGTATCCGCAAAGGTAAGCATTTAGACAAGTTGTTGATAGGATATGGGCATCTGGAACCGGATGAGATCCGGAATGGAATTTTATTGTTGCATGACTTTATGAAAGAAAATGGCCAAACCCCCGTAACGGTATAGATTTACCGTTACGGGGGTTTCTTTGCACTAGTCGTAATATGCAGTTGTATGCAAGTTGGTGTGCAAGTTGGGGACGGTTCTTGGCTTGCACTTGGCTTGCATGACTTGCACATGGATAAGTTCAACTAAACTTTCGGATGGAGTAAAACTTCACCTGAGGTAAGCATTCCTTTACCGGATTTCGTTGCTATGCGCAGGCCTGCGGATTTCAATTAACTTAACGATTCCCCAAGCAATGATCGCATAAACAATCATTGCGATAATGGTCGTTGGCTCTAAGACTGACTGTGCCTCAATTCCTTTAGTGACAGCCGATCTGAAAATACCGTTGAAGGGGATTAAAAAGGCTTGTGACACAGAATAGATGAACGACACAAAAGGACTTTGTGGGTTGGCCCCTAATAGCTTGAAGATTAAGCGAAAGGCTAGTAAAACTTGTAAAACCCCTAAGATATAATAAACGATTCTTTTAGCTTGGAGATTTTTCGGATCAGTGTTCATAACGCTGCTTTCGTTCATTTATGATCCCTCCTTGTAAGGTTACTATTTTTATATCTTTCCATTTTTCCTAAGCAACTATAACAACCATGCTGATTAATATCGAAAATTAATCAGCAACTATTGAATGACAAGAGAATAGATAATGAGACTTTTTAGTTTTTATTAACATGTACATATTTACCATTGCAGATGAGCAAACTTTCTATAGTAATAACAAAAGGGGGATCGGTAATGACTGAAACCATACTGGAAAAGACAGAAGGCCGGGTAAGTTATCATGACTCTGTTGAAGAGATGTTAATACGTATCCGGGAAGATGGTATGTCCAATTCATTCGATCGCTGGACTCAACAGGAGAAGATACGTTGTAAATTTTGTCTTCAAGGCTTAACCTGTCAACAATGTGCCCAAGGACCCTGCCGAATCAGTGAAAAGGGTGAACAGGATAAAGGGGTCTGTGGAATTGGTGCCGATGCTATGGCTATGAGAAAGCTTCTTCTGCAAAATATTATGGGAGCGGGGACCTATAGCCATCATGCCTATGAGGCTTTCAGAACCTTAAAGGCGACTGGAGAAGGGAAAACTCCATTTATTATTACAGATGTTAATAAACTTAAATGGATGTGTGAAAAGCTTGGACTCAATACGAATCAGGATACTAACCAGATGGCCATACAATTAGCCGATCTCCTCAATGCACAGATGAACATCGGATCTGAAGAGCCTAACCTTATGGTCGAAGCATTTGCTCCGAAGAAACGGAAACAAGTCTGGAAGGACTTAAATATTTACCCTGCCGGTGCCGTTCATGAAGAGCAAAATTGTGTCGCTAGCTGCTTAACTAATGTCGATGGAGATTACGTATCATTGGCACTCAAAGCCTTGCGCTTGGGACTTGCCACAATCTATAATGCTCAAATTGGGCTGGAAATGACCCAAGATATTTTGTTTGGCACACCTAAACCCCACGAAGTCAATGTTGATTTAGGGATTATGGACCCTGATTACGTTAATATCGTGCTCAATGGTCACCAACCATGGCCTGGAGTTGCAACCATTCAAAAGGCCAAAACGAAGGAAGTCCAAGATCGGGCCAAAGCGGCTGGGGCGAAAGGACTTAGAATCGTCGGTTCTATCGAAACCGGACAAGAATTGGTCCAGAGATTTCCTGTAGATGATGTTTTTGTGGGTCTAATGGGGAATTGGTTGACCATAGAGCCCCTTTTAGCTACCGGGACGGTGGATGTCCTAGCCATGGATGAGAATTGTTCCCCACCAGCCATTGATATGTATGCAGAAAAATATCAAATAACCCTGGTGAGTGTCAGTACGATCATCGGTGTACCGGGACTCCAACATAAGTATGCGTATCATCCGGCTGAAGTTGATGCAATAGCTGATCAACTCATTAATTTGAGTATTGAAAACTTCAATAAGCGAAAAGGGACAATTACCCCGAAGGTTCCCAAAATCACGCAGAAGGCGATTGCGGGATTCTCCACTGAAGCTGTCTTAGAGGCTCTTGGCAACAAACTAGATCCGCTCGTTGATGTCATCGCAGCGGGAAAAATTAAAGGTGTTGTCGCCCTAGTGAGCTGCTCGACCATTAGGAATGGCCCACAGGATTGGAACACTGTAAATCTGGCAAAAGAACTAATCAAAAAGGATATTTTGGTTGTTTCCGGTGGGTGTGGAAATCACGCCTTAGAAGTGGCGGGGCTTTGTAACATGGATGCCGTTAAAATGGCGGGCAAAGGCCTTGGAGAAATATGCGGTGCCTTAAAAATCCCACCCGTCTTGAGTTTTGGAACCTGTACGGATACAGGAAGAATCTCGATGCTCGTCACAGCCCTGGCAGATCATTTGGATGTTGACGTACCTCAATTACCCATTGCAGTGACTGCCCCCGAATGGATGGAGCAAAAAGCGACGATTGATGGAGTATTTGCTGTTGCATATGGGGCGTACACTCATCTATCCCCGACCCCCTTTGTGACGGGCGCACCCCAACTCGTCAAATTATTGACCCAAGATGTAGAAGGGCTAACCGGAGGGAAGGTCGCCCTCGGAGACGATCCTGTCGAAGTGGCTAATAACATCGAGGCTCATATTATGGCGAAGAGAAAGGGCTTAGGATTGAGCACTACCCAAGCAGCAAGATAAACCTTCTACAAGGGCTAAGAAAACTTCAAAGCATAAACGATGTAAAGAAAACTTGGCTGACGTCCACGAAGACACTGTCTTCGCACGTGTTAGCTTAGCGGAGAAGCCTTAGCGAAGGCCTCAGCCTTAGTTGCACTTATGCGTTGGTCATGACTCGAACAGGACGTTTGAGATTAGAGCACCGCCATGGATGGCAAGGTGCTGTGATGGCGAGAAGGGACCTTACCCGAAACTTATACTTTCTGATAGTAGGAAAAAGGCTGTCGATACCCTATGGTATCGGCAGCCTTTAACATCTAGTTGATAAGGGTAAGAGTGGAGGCATGAAAAAAGAGACCGACCCCTATCTGCTATTAATTTGAATGGAAGGGTTAATTTAACCAACTAAACATTCCCTAATTTGTTAAATAAAAACGAGAAAATAAATATAAAAGATACTTAATTAATTTAATTAAATGGATTATAATAGAATAGAGAAGATCAAATAAGCTAAGATTAAAAACTCATTGAGAGACGATCATAGAGGAGGGGATAGCCATGACTGAATTACGTTATAACCCGTTGTTGGGGGATTGGACTATGGTGGCTACCCGCAGGCAAAATCGACCGAATATGCCGAAGGAAGGTTGTCCTTTTTGTCCGGGTTCGGGTAAGGTACCTGAAGATTATGATGTTCTTAAATACGATAACGATTTTCCTGCACTTATGTCTGACCCACCCGAGGCTGATTCTGTAGGGTCTTCCTTATATAAAACTGCGAAAGCGCATGGAAAATGCGAGGTAATCCTCTATTCCCCTAATCATACCACGACACTTCCAGAGCTTTCTATCGAGCATCTGGAAAAATTAATTGATTTGTGGACGGAACGGTTTGTGGCCCTGAGTCAGGAGCCAAACCATGAATATATTATGATTTTCGAGAATCGAGGGGAAGAGTGCGGTGTAACGATGCCTCATCCGCATGGTCAGATTTATGCTTATTCTTGGATTCCTTTGAAAATCCGCACGGAACTCGAGAATTGCCATACCTATTACACCTCACACGGATCGTGTCTAATTTGTGATATGAATCGAGCAGAATTAGAGTTTCAGAAGCGTGTAATTCATGAAAATGAGCATTTTTTAGCGTATATTCCGTTCTTTACGGATTACCCATACGGGTTATTTATTGTTAGTAAAAACCATAAGACGGCCTTAAGTGATTTCACTCGGGAGGAAAAACGTAGTTTAGCTCTCATGCTAAAGTGTATGACGGGTGCCATGGATACTTTATTCAATAGGTTGTTCCCCTATATGATGGTCATTCATCAACGCCCGGTTCATGGACAGTCTGCAAAGGATTATTATCACTTTCATATTGAATTTTACACACCCTTGAGAGATGAAGGTAAACTAAAATACTATGCTTCTTCTGAAATGGGTGCTTGGGCGCCTGCTAACCCGCAAGCTGTGGAAGAGACGTCCGAATATTTGCGCAAGGCGTTTCAAGATTATCTCGATAAAGAAGGGCGGACCAACGAATGCCTGGACTGAACATACTGAGACAGACCTTTACAAAAGTCTTTGGCTATGGCGATAGCGGAGAGGAACTGCGAGTTTTCTTTGCCCCAGGTCGAGTAAATTTAATTGGAGAACATACTGATTTCACGGGAGGGTATGTGTTGCCTGCGGCGTTAACATACGGAACCTGGGCGGTTGTTCGTCCTCGCAAGGATCGAAGGTTTCGTCTTGCTTCGACAAGCTTTCCTGGAAAGGTAGAGATCGACGCGGATAAGGTTATATACCAGCAGGCTGACGGATGGGCAAATTATCCCAAAGGGGTCTTCAGTGAATTCAATCAATTGGGTCTGCGCTTATCAGGCTGCGATATTCTGTACGATGGGAATATCCCCAAAGGGGCTGGATTGTCCTCGTCCGCTTCTATAGAAATGGTGACTGCAATTGCTCTTAAACACATCGAATCTCTCGATTACTCATTAATTGACCTTGCGCAACTGGCTCAGCGCGCCGAAAATCAATTTGTCGGGCTTAATTGTGGGATTATGGATCAGTTTGCTTCGGGGATGGGACAGGCGGGGAACGCTGTGCTCTTGAAATGTGACACCTTGGATTATCGCTATGTTCCGCTGGTCTTGGGAGACTATCAACTTGTCATCACCAACTCAAATAAACAGCGAAGTTTGACAGAATCAAAGTATAATCAAAGAAGGCAAGAGTGCGAGGAAGGGGTTAATATTGTCCAGAAAAACCTTCCTGGGGTTGTTAGTTTGGGTAATCTCTCGCTTGATCAATGGCAAGAGGTACAGAAGTATGTAACGGTGCCAGAGATTTATAAACGCTTAGACCACGTGATCCATGAAAACGAACGTACTCTAGCTTCAACCTTCGCTTTAGAAGCAGGGAATATCCAGGATTTTGGTCAGTATATGATAAAGTCTCACGAGTCTCTGCGTGATCTCTTCGAAGTGACAGGTCCGGAACTAGACACACTTTTTGTTGAGGCACGTCAGGTCGACGGATGCCTGGGCACGAGAATGACAGGAGCTGGTTTTGGCGGGTGTACCGTGAGTTTGGTTCATAAAGAGGCTGTCAAGGATTTTCAAACGCAGGTGACGATAGGATATAGGGGCAAGACTGGGCTGACCCCGACATTTTATCATTGCGATAGTGGGGATGGAGCCCGTGAACTAAACAGCTAAGAACTGGCAGCGGCATCAGCGGGAAGGGTTTGATAATTAATGACTACAAAAGGAAAAATCCAGAGAATCAGGAATTTACTAAGAGAGAAGTCTTTAGACGGAGTCCTTCTCCGTAAACGTCGGAGCTTTTCATGGCTGACGAACGGACGGGTAAACTATATCTTTTCCTCGACAGAGCTAGGAGTAGCGGATTTGTTAGTCTTTGAGGACAAGGTTTGCTGCATCACGACTAAAATGGAGTTTGCCCGCATACAGGAAGAGGAACTGTCTGATCTGGAAATTGAGTGGATCACGCCAGAGTGGTTTGAGGGACATCAAGTGGCGATTGACAACTTATGCCAAGGGAAAAAGATGGGGACGGATATGTGCCCAGAAACGGTTCCTCTTACAGCAGGAATAGACCTGAGCAAGGAATTAGCGGAGCTGTCCTATGTCTTAAGTCTTGAAGAAATTGATCACTATCGATGGTTGTCACAAAACGTTGCTAGAGCTTTGGAAATGACGTGCCGACAGATTGGACCAGGAATGTCAGAATTCGAGATTCAAGCGCTTCTAACCTCGAAAGTAGTAAGTCTAGGAATCCAACCGCAAGTACTTCTGGTGGCAACGGATCAGAGAATTTATAAGTATCGTCATCCCATTCCTACGGAGAAAAAGCTGGAGAATTATGCGATGCTTGTCCTTTGTGGTGAAAAATGGGGCTTAGTCGCTAGTGCAACTCGCTTTGTTCATTTTGGACCAATCTCGGAGGAACTACAGCAGAATAAACGAAAATTGTTAGAAATTGATCTAGCGTTTAATCTGGCGACTCGGCCAGGAGTCCCGATCAAGGATGTTTTTCGGCAAGGTATTGAAGTGTATAGAAAAATGGGCTATGAAGAGGATTGGCGTTCCCTTCATCAAGGCGGTCCGACAGGGTATGCTTCACGTGAATTTTTGGCTAATTTGAATAGTGAGGGCGTGGTTCAGGATCATCAAGCCTTTGCTTGGAACCCATCCCTCAAAGGAATAAAATCAGAAGATACAATTTTGGTTACCGAGAATGGGCCGGAATTTTTAACATACACAGGGGAATGGGAGTATATGCGGATGGAGAAAAACGGCCAAATTTACCTCCGCCCAGATATCCTGATTCGATAATGGAATATCACAATTGGCACAAAAAAGGGAGTGAAAGCGTGGGTGAACCAATTTCAGTCGGGAGTTTTCAGGGCATGAAATCTCTGAATAAATCGGCAATTCTCAATGTCGTCAGGCAGCATGGCCTTATTTCGAGAGCTGAGATAGCAAAATTGACAAAGCTAACTCCCCCTACAGTTACGAATCTTGTTGGGGAATTAATTGACACAAAATTGGTGGTAGAAACCGATCTGGGTGAGTCTACGGGTGGAAGAAAACCGATTATGCTCAGAATTAACTCCTCCGCTTTCCATGTGGTTGGCGTTTATGCTGGGCCGAAGAAAGTTAAGGCAGTGGCGGCCACCTTGGATGGAAATGTGATCACCCAAGTAGAAGCGAGGTATGTAGAAAATCCGACGTGTGAACAGTTCTTGGCAACCCTGGCAGACGTCATCGAAAAGGTTATCGAGAGAGCGAACCCCAAAATGGAGTCTATTCTAGGAATTGGCGTGGGTATGCATGGCCTTGTCGACTCCGAACAAGGAGTTTCGATTTTTGCTCCTCATCTTAATTTTCGTAACATCGCCATCAAAGCGTACCTAGAACATAAATTTGATTTGCCCGTTGAAGTGGAAAATGATATTCGAGCTCAGGCCATCGGAGAAAGTTGGTTTGGTCAAGGGAAGTGCGTTCCTAATTTTATCTTGTTCCGGGTTGGAACAGGCGTAGGGGCAGGTATTATTTTAGATCATCAGTTGTATCGTGGAACCTCATTCACTGCAGGTGAAATAGGGCATACAATCATTGATATCAATGGACCAAAATGCAGCTGTGGTAACTACGGTTGTCTTGAAAGTATGGTAGGCGGGACTGCGCTTGCGGTGAGAGCCCAGCAGGCCATTCGTTTTGGCAAGAAGTCAATTCTGGAGGATATGGTTAAAGGAAACATCGAGCTTATTGATGGAAAAATGCTCTACTTGGCAGCGCAGCAAGAGGATCAAGTGGCAATAGACGTGTTAGAAGACACAGGCCGCTATCTTGGAATAGGCATTGCTAATCTGATCAATACTCTCAATCCATCGCTGATTATTTTAAGTGGAGGAGTTTTCGGATCCGCTGATTTCATCATGGATTCTTTAAGAAAGACGGTCGAACGTCGGGCTTTAGCAAAACCAGCTCATGCAGTTTCTATTGTCATCTCGGAATTGGGCGAAAATGCCATCGCTATTGGGGCGCTTACCTTAGTACTGAAAAAAATATTCACATCGACAGGGTTAACTGATGCATTATTTGAAACTATCAATGAGTAAGTTGTCTTAAAGATAGTGCTTGACTATTCAGATTCCGGCAATATACAATATACCTAACTTAGATAATTTAATTAACTAAGTCTAAGGTTGAGATATTTACTCTTTCGGTTACTATCTTTTGCCAGTATATCTAAAAGAAGTAATGATAACACGGTAAAGGAATAGTGATATATTTCTATAAAAAAATAAGGGGGAAAAAGAATGAAAAAGGTCCTGTCAGTTTTAATGCTCTTATTAGTCATGGTCATGACGACAGCCTGCGGTGCAGCGAAACCAGCAGCTCCAAGCTCAGCTACTCCAAGCCCAACAGTAGAAAGCAATGGTAAAATCGCCGGTATTGCTATGCCCACAAAGACATCCCAGAGATGGATTGACGATGGCAATAACATGGTAAAATCCTTGGAAGCACTCGGTTATAAGACTGATTTACAGTATGGTGATAATAATGTACCGAATCAGGTAGCACAGATCGAAAATATGATCACGAAAGGCGCAAACGTCTTAGTCATTGCTTCAATTGATGGTACAGCTTTAACAGATGTCTTACAAAAGGCTCATGATGCCAAGATTCCAGTAATATCCTACGACCGACTGATCACGAAGAGCGCTTACGTAGATTACTATGCAACCTTCGATAACTTCAAAGTCGGTGTCCTTCAAGCAGGTTCCATTGAAACAGCGTTAGGCTTAAAGGATGGAAAAGGACCCTTTAACATTGAATTGTTTGCTGGATCTCCAGATGATAACAATGCTAAATTCTTCTTTGATGGAGCTATGTCCGTTTTACAGCCGTACATCACGTCTGGTAAATTAGTTGTCAAGAGTGGACAAACAGCTTATGCACAAGTCGGAACCCTAAGATGGGACGGCGCTACCGCACAGGCGAGAATGGATAACATACTTAGTAAAAACTATACAACCGCTAAAGTTGATGCAGTCTTATCTCCTTATGATGGTATCAGTATTGGTATCATTTCATCCTTGAAGGGCGTCGGCTATGGATCAGCTACTCAAAAAATGCCGATCATCTCAGGACAAGACTGTGAAGTCGCTTCGGTCAAATCAATCATCGCTGGTGAACAAACCACCTCGATCTTTAAGGACACCAGAGTATTGGCAGCTAAAGCTGCTGAAATGGCAGACTTTGTCCTAAAAGGTAAAACTCCAGTCGTTAATGATACAAAAACATATGAC
The DNA here is from genome assembly GCA_003512645.1 of Desulfosporosinus sp. GTDB lineage: Bacteria > Bacillota > Desulfitobacteriia > Desulfitobacteriales > Desulfitobacteriaceae > Desulfosporosinus. Next base: position 9,892 of record DOPS01000092.1, on the reverse strand, counting down.
ACCGGACTTAAAGTTGTTCCTTCCTTCCTCTGTGATCCAGTGGTTGTTGATAAAACAAATTATGAAAAGATCTTAATTGAAAGTGGATACTATACAGCAGATAAACTCAAGTAAAGAATAAAGATTCGTAATTGACTGAATGCTATTTAGTGATGGTGTATATCGATCGTGCTATACCCATCACTAAATTATTTTTTATGGTAGGAGCTGAAATCCTATGGCAGAGACCATTCTCGAAATGAAAAAGATTACTAAAACTTTTCCTGGTGTTAAGGCGCTCAATAACGTTAATTTAAAGGTTAGACAAGGAGAGATTCACGCACTAGTTGGGGAAAATGGGGCAGGTAAATCAACACTAATGAAGGTTTTGAGCGGTGTGTATCCCCACGGGAGCTATACCGGAGACATCCTATTTCATAACAAGTTATGCGAGTTTAAAGATATCAAACAAAGTGAACGCTTAGGGATTGTAATCATTCATCAAGAGTTGGCTCTAATACCCTTTTTATCGATTGCAGAAAATATCTTTCTTGGAAACGAACGAAGTAACTATGGAATCGTTGACTGGAATGAAACTACAAGGAGAACAACAGAATTACTTAAAAAAGTCGGATTGAACGAATCCCCAAAGACTCTGATTGCTAATATTGGGGTTGGTAAGCAACAACTCGTTGAAATTGCCAAGGCTTTATCAAAAGAAGTTAAATTATTAATTTTGGACGAACCCACAGCTGCTTTGAATGAAGATGATAGTCAGAATTTGATCGATCTGATTGCTGAACTTAAAAGCCAAGGGATTACATCGATCCTTATTTCCCATAAATTAAACGAGATCTCCAAGATTGCTGATTCAATTACGATTATACGCGATGGGACATGCATCGAAACACTCGATACAAAAAATGATAATATAACGGTCGACAAGATCATCAAAGGTATGGTAGGCAGGGATTTAGTCCATCGTTACCCACCAAGAGAAGCGGAAATTGGTGAGATCAACTTTGAAGTTAAGAATTGGACGGTCTATCATCCGATAAGCAGTGGACGTAAAGTCTGTGATAATGTCAACATCAATGTTCGTAAAGGGGAAGTTGTAGGCATTGCTGGCCTTATGGGTGCAGGAAGAACCGAACTTGCTATGAGTATCTTTGGTAAATCCTATGGCAAAAAAATAAGTGGTCAAATCTATAAAGACGGTCAAGAAATAAACATCAACAATGTAAATAAGGCTATTAAAAACGGTCTGGCATACGTTACAGAGGACAGAAAAGAATTCGGATTAATTTTAATAGATCACATAAAGGCAAATATTTCATTAGCTAATCTGAAGAGAATATCCAAGGGCGGTATCGTCAACGAAAATGAAGAAATTGTGCATTCAGAGAATTTACGTTCAAAATTAAATATCAAGTGTTCTGGAATCTTGCAGCAAACCGGTAATCTAAGTGGTGGAAACCAACAAAAGGTAGTACTCAGTAAATGGATTTTCACTGAACCCGATATATTAATCATGGATGAACCAACCCGAGGCATTGATGTCGGTGCAAAATATGAAATATACACGATTATTAATCAATTAGCAACGGAAGGAAAGGGCATATTGCTTATTTCTTCGGAACTTCCTGAATTGCTGGGGATGTGTGATCGGATCTATGTCATGAATGATGGAAAAGTATTAGGAGAGATTAGCGCGAAGGAAGCATCTCAGGAAAAAATTATGGAAATGATTATGAAACAGGGGCAGGAGGTATAAGTATGGGAGCTCTATATAAAATTTTTAAAGAAAATATAACCAAATACAGTATGGTTATAGCGTTAGTCGGAATTATGATCTTCTTTCAGATTGCTTCCGGTGGTATATTATTAAAACCTTTGAACGTTACCAATTTAATCTTACAGAATAGCTATATATTAATTTTAGCAATTGGTATGTTACTGGTCATAGTTTCTTTTCAGATAGATCTATCCGTGGGTTCAGTCGCCGCTGTCGTAGGAGCTCTTTCAGGGATCTTGATCATTAACAATGATGTTCCGGTTGCCTTGGGGATCCTGATTTGCCTTATAGTTGGCGCCCTGATAGGAGCCTTTCAAGGGTTCTGGATTGCTTATGTCAGAATACCCGCCTTTATCACGACTCTGGCGGGAATGTTAATATTCAGAGGTCTGACTTACGTTTCCCTCAAAGGCACTTCAATCGCACCATTTCCAAGCTCTTTCCAAAAAATGAGCACGGGTTTTATACCAGATTTCTTTCATGGGACAGGTATTCATATCACCACGATTGTTATCGGACTACTTCTATCAGTTTTATATGTGATCTATGAAATAAGTAAGAGAAAGACTCAAAAGAAATACAATTTTGAAGTGGTATCACTGGGGCCGTTGATCGTAAAAATTGTGGCACTGGTCACTGTCTTAAATTTATTTTTCTATACCCTCGCTATTTACAAAGGAATACCCAATGTTTTAGTCTTATTGCTGGTATTAATCGGTTTCTATACGTTTATTACAACTAAGACGACTTTAGGAAGACATATTTATGCCCTTGGTGGCAATGAAAAGGCCGCAAGACTTTCTGGGGTCAAAACAAAGCAAGTGATCTTCATGGTCTTCGTAAATATGGGGATACTAGCGGCTCTTTCGGGACTGGTCTTTGCTGCTAGATTAAATTCCGCAACACCCAATGCTGGTTCAAACTTTGAGCTGGATGCTATTGCTGCCTGCTTCATAGGAGGGGCATCAACCGCTGGAGGCATAGGTACGATCATGGGCGCAATCATAGGTGGGCTTGTTATGGGTGTTATGAACAATGGCATGTCATTAATAGGCGTCGGGATTGACTGGCAACAGACCATCAAAGGCTTAGTATTATTAATGGCTGTCGCATTTGATGTCTACTCAAAATCAAAAACTGCCTAAATGAGTTGCCTTGTCTGGCATTTCGAAGTCAATTATCAGCAATAGAATACTGTTGCAGATAGTGCTTGACCCAACGGTGAGAGGTTCTGTAGAAAAATCATACCTTCATATTTGGATAAAAGCTGAATAGTATTTTCAGCTTTTATCTGTATAACGGTATAAACAATGTAGTTTATCGTATGGAAAAAGGTTTAAAGGAGAGTCGTCTATGTCTCACTCAAATATTGTTCTAGGATTAATAATTATGGCCATCGGAATGTATGGAATTGCGTTTAATAAATACCCTGGTAAACAAATTTCGTATGATGCCGCAAAGAAGAACTATAAGACAGCCAACGAACGAAGAATAACGTTATTCGATGGGATTTTCTGCATAATCTTTGGCGTGGTTTATATGATACCTGGAATGGTTGTTCTCTTCCCGTTAGCACTATTGCTAATAGGTTATTATCCAATCAAAGTGACGTTACTTAAACATAAATTAATATGATCAAGGGGATGGAAAATCAATGAATCATAAATATGCTATTGGAGTGGATTACGGAACTCAATCTGGAAGAGCAGTACTTGTTGAAGTAGAGACTGGGAAAGAGGTCGCTGCTGCAGTCAAGGTTTATCCTCATGGCGTCATGGACGAGTATTTGCCGGATGGCGTGACTAAGCTAGAACCGGATTGGGCGCTTCAACATCCTCAAGATTATCTGGAGGTTCTAAGTGCAACTATTTCTGCAGTTTTAAAGAAATCAGGAGTCAAGGCTGAAGATGTCATTGGGGTTGGGATTGACTTTACGGCTTGTACCATGTTACCAACCTACAAGGATGGCTCGCCACTATGCTTCGACGAAGACTTGAAATCAAATCCTCATGCCTATGTGAAGCTTTGGAAACACCATGCTGCCCAAGAGGAAGCGAATCAGTTGAACAAACTAGCGGAGGAAAGAGGAGAGAAATTCCTTAAAAATTACGGGGGAAAAATTTCTTCAGAATGGATGATACCTAAAATACTCCAAATTGTTCATGAGGCACCCGAACTTTATAAGTTGGCAGATCGATTCATGGAAGCGGCTGACTGGGTAGTCTATCAGCTTACTGGAGAAGAAAAACGAAATAGTTGTACAGCAGGGTATAAAGCAATATGGCATAAACATGAGGGGTATCCTTCCCAGGATTTCTTCAAAGCGCTTCATCCAAACCTTGAAAACGTAGTTGAAGAGAAACTTAGCACTGACATCTATGCCATAGGTTCAAAAGCAGGGGAAATTACGCCTCAAGCGGCAGAACTCACGGGGTTAAAAATTGGAACTGCTGTAGCTGTTGGTAATGTCGATGCTCACGTCTCAGTTCCGGCCTTGGGCATGACGGAGGCAGGCAAAATGTTAATGATTATGGGAACATCAACATGCCATGTCATGCTGGGGACCGACGAAAAAATCGTTCCCGGTATGTGCGGTGTCGTTGAAGACGGAATTATTCCTGGCCTATTGGGTTATGAAGCAGGTCAATCCTGCGTGGGAGACCATTTCGAATGGTTTGTAGAAAATTGTGTGCCTGCTAGCCTAACCAAGGAAGCTGAAGAACGAGGCCTAGATATTCATGGGCTATTGACAGAAAAGGCTGAAAAACTCCAAGTAGGAGAAAGTGGACTGATTGCCTTAGATTGGTGGAATGGAAATAGATCGGTATTGGTGGATGTTGACCTTACCGGAATGATTTTAGGGTGTACTCTTTTAACAAAACCGGAGGAGATCTATAGGGCCTTAATAGAAGCAACAGCTTATGGAACACGGAAAATAATTGATACCTTCGAGGAAAATGGGGTTCCTATTCGTGAATTATATGCAGCTGGTGGGATTGCTGAGAAAAATAAGTTCATGATGCAGATCTATTCTGATGTAACTAACCGTGAAATTAGAATATCAGCTTCAGCTCAAACTCCTGCTCTTGGTTCTGCCATGTTTGGAGCAGTTGTTGCAGGGAAAGAAAAGGGCGGATATGACTCAATTGTTGAGGCAGCAAAACACATGGGTAAGGTGAAAGAAGACTATTATAAACCCAATAAAAAGAATGTTGAAATCTATGAAGAGCTTTACGTGGAATACAATATCCTCCATGATTACTTCGGACGAGGTACAAATGATGTCATGAAAAGACTTAAGAAGATAAAAGCCGCAGTAAAATAGGAGCAGTCACCTTAAAGGAGCTAATTATATGCTAGAAGAATTAAAAAGATCCGTCCTGGATGCAAACCTAGAACTACCTAAAAAAGGTCTTGTAACCTATACCTGGGGAAATGTCAGTGGCATTGATCGTAGGAGCAATCTTATTGTCATTAAACCTAGTGGTGTTCCTTACGAAGAACTTAAACTTGAAGATCTTGTTGTCGTCGATCTTGATGGAAATCAAGTAGAAGGTAAGTTAAAGCCTTCATCGGATACTCCAACTCATCTTGTTATTTATAAAAATTTCAATCAGGTGGGTGGTGTGGCTCATACTCATTCGAGATGGGCTACGAGCTGGGCACAAGCGGGTAAAGGAATTCCGGCCCTAGGAACCACTCATGCGGACTATTTCTACGGAGAAATACCATGCACTAGAAAGCTGACGCCAGAAGAAATACAGGTAGACTATGAAAAGCAAACTGGAGCAGTAATAGTAGAAACTTTTTTAGGTAGGAATCCAATTTATATGCCAGGAGTGCTAGTGAATAATCATGGGCCTTTTACTTGGGGAAAGGATGCTCAAGAGGCAGTGCATAATTCTGTGGTACTTGAAGAAGTTGCCATGATGGCTTATACTGCCTGCTCGCTTACGCCTGGAGTTAATTCGATTGATCAGATCTTGCTGGATAAGCATTTTCTAAGAAAGCATGGTGTAAATGCTTATTATGGACAATAGGAAAACAGATGGAGATAAACTCCACCTGAAGTAAGTTTCCTTATAGAGAATATAAAAAATGAGACGAAGATGGAGAGATGAAATGATGTTAGATATTAAAAAATCAGTATTTTGGTTTGTGACTGGAAGTCAAGATTTATATGGACCTGAAGTGCTTCTGAAGGTAGAGGAACATTCTAGGTTGATGACGAAGGGCTTAGATCACGATTCAGCCATCCCTTATCAAATCGAATTTAAGTCAGTCTTGAAAACACCGGAGGGTATTCGCAAGTTGTGTCTGGAGGCAAATGTTGATGATTCTTGTGCTGGCCTAATTACATGGATGCACACCTTTTCACCCGCAAAAATGTGGATTGCCGGCCTTTCAGAGTTGAACAAACCGCTCTTACATCTGCATACTCAGTTTAATCGTGACCTGCCCTGGGGTAATATTGACATGGATTTTATGAATTTAAACCAATCCGCTCATGGTGACCGTGAATATGGTTTTATCGGTGCTCGCCTGCGGATTCCTCGGAAAGTGGTTGTCGGCTACTGGGAGGACCCTGAAGTCTGCCAAAGAATAGGTACTTGGATGCACACGGCTGTAGGATACACAGAGGGACGCCAGCTTAAGGTTGCACGGTTTGGCGATAATATGCGCGAAGTGGCTGTAACAGAAGGAGATAAGGTAGAAGCCCAAATCAAATTGGGTTGGTCTATAAACGGGTACGGAGTAGGGGATTTAGTAAGATATATTGACGGCATTTCTGACGCAGAAGTAAACCAATTGATGGAAGAATATGAAACTCTATATGATATTGTTTTAGAAGCTAGGGAAGAAGGTTCGCTTCGTGAGGCTGTTCGAGAACAGGCTCGTATTGAACTGGCCTTAAAGGCCTTCTTGATAGAAGGTGGTTATAGTGCCTTTACCACGACCTTTCAAGATTTGCATGGTATGAAACAGCTCCCTGGTTTGGCAGCACAACGTCTCATGGCGGCAGGGTATGGCTTCGGTGCTGAAGGGGACTGGAAAACGGCCGCCTTGGTTCGAATCATGAAGATCATGGCTGCAGGAAAAGGGACTTCTCTCATGGAAGATTACACCTATCATCTGGAAAAAGGTAACGAAATGATCCTTGGAGCACACATGCTTGAAATTTGCCCAACCATAGCCGCTTCTCGCCCGCGGATTGAAGTTCATCCACTTTCTATTGGTGGAAAAGCTGATCCTGCACGATTGGTCTTTGATGGTGCAACTGGCCCTGCAATTTGTGTCTCACTAATAGATATAGGAGGACGCTTCCGTCTGATTGTTAATGAAGTAGATGCTGTAAAATCACCGCATTCACTGCCAAAGCTTCCCGTTGCCAGAGTTCTTTGGAAACCTCAGCCCAATCTTCAAGAGGCAGCTGAAGCTTGGATACGTGCTGGTGGAGCTCACCATACTTGTTTTTCATTGAAGGTAAGTGCTGAACAATTGCTTGATTGGTCTGAAATGGTGGGTGTTGAATGTCTATTAATTAACAAGGACACCAATCTTTTGGCTTTCCGTAACGAATTGCGCTGGAACGATCTCGCTTGGAAATTAAAAGGGCTCTAAAGATTGCGTGAATTCTTTGGATATCATGAACTTGGCATCTTTCTGAGTCTGAGAGCTTCTCTGTCCGCCTCAGGAGCCTTAAGGTCAATCACCTTTGACCTTAAGGCTTATTTAATGTGTATTTTCGATGAATCAACCAGGCAGCACCCGTTAACCCTGCCAGGTTTCCCAGTTTAGCTGGAACAATGGATGTGTTTTCTGCTACTCTTGGCAGAATCGCCTTATTAAAGGCCTTCGTCAGGGGATCAAAAAGTATCTTGCCTGCATGTGCAACTCCTCCGCCAATCACGATAACCTCAGGATTTAACAGATAACACATTTGAGCCAAGGTGTTTCCAAGGATGCAGCCAACTTTTGTGATAATCTCTAAGCAAATAGAATCCCCTTGTTGGGCCAATTGGACCACTGACTTGGCTGAAACCGTTCCCGTTCGGTCATATTCGTCTTTTAACGGTCCGGTTGACATCCCCTTTACCTGTTCCAGGGCATCCGACACAATGGCTGTTGCCGACGTTTCAGTTTCCAGGCAACCCTTTCTGCCGCAATTACACCTACGGCCACCTTGAGGCTTAACAGTAATGTGCCCTACTTCGCCCGCACATCCATTTGCGCCGTGATAAATATTACCATTGATAATTACGCCACCACCGATTCCGGTGCCCAGTGTCAGGCAGATTAAATGTGAAGCTCCTTTTCCAGCCCCACTCCACATTTCTCCCAAGGCGGCTGCATTTGCGTCGTTATCAACCATAATTGGCACCATCCACATTCTCTCTAGATCTGCTTTCAAAGGTACATGATCCCAGCCAAGGTTAACTGCCTCAACGACAATACCCTTTTGCTGATCGAGAAATGCAGGAACACCAGCTCCTACGCCAATAATATCTTTCCATTCATATTGACTTTTCCGAAAAAGTTGTTCAGCCATTTGAGAGAAAACAGCTAATATCTGATGGTAACCTGCTTTGACCGGCGTTGGACTTTCCAGAGTATGGAGAATATTGCCTAGCTGATCTACAAGGCCCATCTTGATGGAAGTTCCCCCTAGGTCGATGCCTATATAAACTGACGGTTTCATACCGGTTGCCTCCTATTCCTCAACACTTACAAATATGATCGAGCCGTAAAAATTGGACATCAAAACTGAGTTTTACCTATGCACACACGGAATACAGTTGAAAACCCCAAAAGGGAATTTAGTAGCTCTGTAGGTTAATATTGACACAACAGTACGGAAGTTTGCAAGCTTTTTAATTTCGATTTTCAGTCTATCAAATTAACGTGCCATTCGGGCAAAATTCATTATAATACCTTCTAATTCAGTAGGGGAGGGTAGAGACCCCCACTGAATCATCGAGCGAAGTTAGTTCGCTTAAGGTCGCTGATACTACCTATAAATTAATTGACAGAAAATTCTATATCGTGTTAATATTATATTGTGAACATTGTGTTATCATTATGAACATTTGAGAACCTCGTACAAGGAGTGAGCCGAGTTGGAAACTGAAGAGAAATACTCGATAAAAGTAATTTTGAAAACGATGGAACTACTCAAGTGTTTCTCCCCTCAACAGTCTGAGTGGACGGTTAATGAACTGAGCAATAAGCTGAATATGAACCGCACGACGGTTTATCGAATCCTGACCACTCTGGCAACAGGCGGATTTGTACAATCAAATCCAAAATCCGGTGGTTTCAGACTGGGTTCCACTCTGATTGGATTAAGCTTAGCGCTTTTTAATAGTATGGACATACGCACGTTGGCTGGACCTGTGCTTCAAGGGTTAACCCAGAAAACTGGGGAGAGTGTGCACTTAACAATTTGGTATAAGGATAAAGTAATGCTTATCGATCAATGGGAAAGTCCTTCCGACATCAAGGTTTCTGTACCCCTAGGCAAGAAATTTTCCGCTCATTGCACAGCAACCGGTAAGATATTTTTATCTGAACTACCAGATAAGGAATTCGATAGATACTTGTCAGAACATGAGTTGAAGACGTTTACCCCGAACACAATCATAGACAAGGAAGCCCTTAGAGAAGAGGTACTTAAGGTCAGGCACAAGCAGCTGGCGTTTGATTTTGAAGAATATGCCCTGGATATTGTGGCTTGTGCAGCTCCTATTTTTTCTTACGACCAGAAGATAAACGCTGCAATAGCTGTATTAGGGCCTAGTAGGCGAATGCGAACGAAAATTGAGGAAATTGCAGCACTAACCAAGGAAGCAAGTGAACTGATTTCTAAGAGCTTAGGGTACATTGCGTGTGAAGTCGTGAACTAAGGTTGAACATCGAGACTTCGGTGACGATAGTGTCCGGTGGAAAGTATCGCCGATCGATCATAAGTGGAGTTTTAACGAGAACCGAAAGTTCGAAGTTTTACTATGGGGGAGGAAGTTATTAATGGAACAAACATCCAAAGAAAAATCCCATTCCACTCTTACTCTAAGTATCAATGGTGATACCCACTTATTCGCCTTGGGAGAGGGCTGTCAC
>DOPS01000280.1:238-58035 GCA_003512645.1 Desulfosporosinus sp. | reverse complement strand
ATTGAAACTGCTGGCATGGCTGATACCCCCGAGAATTTATTGGCTGGGCTTGGGGAAATCGATGGGGTTAGAAAAATTGAAGTGATCGGTCAAACTTAGGGTTGCGGATTTAAAGCAAATATGGTATCCTTTAAAAGCCGTCAAATGAGGGCATTGAAATCGGGGCGTGGCTCAGCTTGGTAGAGCGCTACCTTGGGGTGGTAGAGGTCGCATGTTCAAATCATGTCGCTCCGACCAGTAATATTAAGGCTCTCAGCCTTTTAAGGTAGGCGGGTCAAACTGCAAATGTTGACCTAATGCCGACCAAAAAATAGACCATCTTGAATGGTCTATTTTAGTATCATGCTTTTAGTTCTATCTGCTTTCTTTTTGTTGGAGCTCGATGATTTTTCAATTGGTCTAGTACATTATTTTCATACAGCCATGTCGCATGATAATGCCGAAGAAAGTGCAAACGAGTCTTCGGTATTTTTTTGTCTCTTACGAGCTTGTCATTAATATCAATTATTTTTCGCTCGTTCTTTTTGAGCGTGAAGCCATCCATGATCACGACTTTTAAGAGGTCCATTAAATAAGGTGGAGCTGGAGGCTGGCACGAAGGCTGGTGTACAACTCCCAGTAAAGGAAGAAAACATCTACATCAATCTTAAGTCATTTACTCCGGGCGGCTGGATCAAGAGTGCTCACCCGTTCCTCGATGCGCTCCATGGAGCGGGCAGATGCCCGCGGAAGTTACTCTTAGTGGGCCGAGTTATGGAGAGATGCGCTCTCTCTTTTTTGTTGCAATCAAGATGAAGATGTCACGGATTTTATGAATAGAAAGGCTATCGAATTTGAAAAGAGGGATAAATGCCGTAGTTATCTCTATTCCGAGTTCAGCGCGAAGGCAAAATTTCTGGAGGAATTTTCGGAGCGGAACTCTTGGCTTTCCGATCCGCTGGTACCGGCAGGCAAATATCTTAAGCTTCTAATGGCAAAGCGATACTTGCTGATTTACCAAATAAAAGGGGAAAATGTCTGCGTGGACGTTGTGGCAGACTGCAGGCAGGACTACAGCTGGCTGTTATAGGAGGCAAATTGTAAGCCGTATTGGAATTTAGTACAGATTATTGGGGGCTGTCTCATAATGATGTCTGAGGACATTCATGAAAAGGCAGCTCCTTTCACTTTCATGACAAGTGGACGGATTGCTTCAGAGTAATTTGCCAAGTTGTCTGACATTTTTCGAAGCCTGAACATATTATATTCCAGTAATTTCTTTGAGAAGGAATGAATTCAGAGCATGCTATTTGAACGGGAAGACTGGAAATTGTTCAGAAATATGGAGACACTGCCCCAAAAGGCAGGGGTGCCTAAAAGCAAATTATCCCTGTTGGTTTGTAAGGAACTGGTAGACAATGCTCTAGATCTAGGAGGAGATTGTGAAATTGGTTATGGGGGGGAGTTTTTTTATGTCAAGGATCACGGCAACGGCCTGGATCCCGAACTGTTTTCAATCAACAGGCCCCTCAGATCCTCTAAGTATTTAAGATTGCCTACCAGAGGAGCGCTGGGGAATGGCCTGCGCGTGGTAGCCGGGGCGGTAGCAGCATCGGGCGGCGAACTCTATGTTTCCACCCGAGGGAAAACTTATAAAATCCATTGGCAAAAGGACGGCAGGGCCCTCCCGGAATGTTTAGGTGCATATCACGAAGAGGGGACAAAAATCAGCTTGACTTTAGGCAAAATGCCCATCGATTCAAACTGGGCGCGCCTGGCGATAGACTATGCCCAAGGTGAAACCTACCGAGGAAACACCTCTCCCTATTGGTATACCAGCGAGAACTTTTTTGAATTGTTTCAATCCTTCAGCGGATCGGTCAGGGAACTGATCGCCCAATTTGATGGCTGTACCGGCAGAAAAGCTGGGATAATAGCCGCTAACTATTCCAAGACACCTGCCGCTGCCTTAGGCTTTAGCGAAACAGAAGGGCTTTTGGGTGAGCTGAGAGCCCAGGTTAAAAATGTTAATCCGGAGCGGCTGGGGCGGATCGGCCAGCTGGTTAACTGGAAGGACTACTGTAAATCATCCGGTGTCTTTAAGGTCAGGAATATGAAAGGGAACCAGGAGGCGGAAATACCCTTTGTCCTGGAAGTCTATGCGGCGCTCTCCGCTACACCTCATCTCACGGTATTACTCAACAAATCACCGGTGACCGGCGAGGTCAATATCTACCACAACAAAAATGAGCTGAATCTTTTCGGCTGCGGCTTAATCTGCAATGTTAAGGCCAAGCCCGCCGTTATATTAATCAATATCATGACACCTTATATCCCCATTGTGACGGACGGGAAAGAGCCGGATCTCTCGGTCATCGCCGACGAGATTCGAGATGGTATTAAAAAGGCGGTGGACAGAGCCCAAAAATCCCTGCCCACCCCTGTAATTAAAACGAAATCCCAGAAAGAAGTTGTGGCGGTATGCCTGGAAAAAGCTATTGCCAAAGCCAGCGGCAACGGGGAATACCGCTTCAGCCTGCGCCAGCTCTATTATGCCGTCCGGCCCTACGTGATCCGTGAAACGGGGAAAGAGCCGGATTACACTTATTTCTGCCGGGATCTGATCGGCAGTTATGAGGCGGAACACGGCGACATTCCGCTGATGTACCGGGATGAGCGGGGGACGCTGTACCATCCTCATTGCGGTCAAGATATTCCCATCGGCACCATCGCGGTGGAAAATTATCATAAGCCCGCCTGGACATTCAACAAAGTCCTGTATATTGAAAAAGAGGGCTTCTTCAATGTGCTCAAGGAAAAGAAAATCCCGGAGAAATATGATATGGCCCTGCTCACCAGTAAAGGTTATGCCAGCCGGGCGGTCAAGGATTTGCTGGATGCCCTCGGGGAAAATTCAGAGGAAGAGATCACCTTTTTCTGCATTCATGACGCCGACGCTTATGGCACGATCATCTATGATACCCTGCAGAATGAAACCGGAGCCAGGCCCGGCAGAAAAGTGAAGATCATCAATCTGGGCTTAGACCCTGAAGAAGCCCTCGCCATGGGGCTGGAGGTCGAAACGGTGGAAAAATCCGGCCGTAAGAAAGGCGTGGCCAGCTATATAGATCCCCTGTGGGAGAGATGGCTGCAGAACAACAGAGTGGAACTGAATGCCATGAGTACTCCCCAGTTTCTAGCCTGGCTGGAGGGGAAAATCCAATTGCACAATAAAGGCAAAGTGATACCCCCTGAAAGGATTATGCAGGAGAGCCTGGATAAAAGCCTTCAGGATAAACTGGGCCAAAGGATTGCGGCGGAACTGTTGGAACAACATCACTACGACAATCAGGTAGCGGAAGCGGTTCGGCAGGTCAAAGAGCGCTGTGGGGACAGCCAAGCCCGGTTAGCGGAGACGGTGCCGGCGGAACTGGGGCAGGAACCGGTCCGGCACTGGAAGGATGTAGTGGAAGCTGTGTCCGAGGAGATGATTAAAAATTGCCGGTTTTCAGGTCTGACTAATCTAGATTAGTCCAGGACAAAACCGCCATATTTTTAAACTGGAGGCTGTGTGCAGGTTCAAAACAGGCCGGCCCGGGAGGAAGCTGCTCCATAGCTGCTTATGACTCTGAACCTATGTCAGCAGTTGACGACTTTGAATCGTTACAGCTTCAATTACGATTCCAACGAAGCGTCATCCAACGATGATTGAAATTTAAGCTGGTCGCAACCCCCTGTGGGTAGTAAGAGTAATGATAGCCAATTTGGAGTGGGCTAATGTATATAAGCTAAGCTTAGGATTTATTTCCTAAATAAGAAAGGATTACAATAAATAATAGAGAATAAAACAGATTAGTGAAGAATTTAAAAGTCATATTTTCCAGCAAAAACAGGTGCAAATAAGAATGACTTGTGTAGAAACCGAACAGGAGATCATATTAAAGCGACATTCCACTCAAGGTAAAACCTTTGGGGGCGGTAATAGACGCAGATAAAGAAGAAAATAATTAGCGAAAACCGTCCCGAATAATTTTAAGTGAGAACGGATTTTACAGGAGGGTAAAGATATGTCTTTTTTTGATAAATTAAAGGAAGCCACTGAGAGCTCAATTGATTTTGCAGTGACTAAAATATCTGATATTAAGGAAAATATTGAGGACGCGGAACCAAAAGAAATAAAATTTAGTGAAAAGCAGCTGATTGATATATATGGACTTCTATTTAAGATAGCCTATGTTGACGGAGGACTCTATAAGGACGAATTAAGGAAAATTTACGAAATTATGAACACAGACGGATTCTCTGAAAGCGGTAAATTAGAAATTCAAAACTATTTAGTTGAAGAGCCCAACATTGAAGTAATAGTTCAAAATGTCAAGGAATATGAGAAGGAAATTAAGTACATAGCTTATTTAAATTGTATCGAGATATCAATATGTAATGATGAATTAAATTCTACACAACAAGAATTTCTTGGAAGGTTAAGTAACGAATTCAGTATCACTGATGATCAAAACAAAGAGATGCGTAAATTTGCACAAAAAGCTAAAGAAATTGCCCAGAGAGGAATCGATGATCAGTTTGCGGCTGATACTTTGAAAGCGGGAATTGGCGCATTGGGTGCAGTTGGTGTTCCGATAGCTGCTGTGTACTTTAGTGGTAGTGTAATCGGGTTAAGTGCAGCGGGAATTACTAGTGGACTAGCGGCACTTGGATTAGGGTTTGGAATGATTCCTGGAATAGGAATCGCAATTGTTATCGGAACAGTTATTTTTGTTGTTGTGACAAACTTACTTGATGTTGGAGGTAAAAAACAGAAAGAAAAAGCTCAACTTGCAAAAGAAAGGCGCGCCGAGCAAGTAATTAGAAATTTACAGGATACAATAAATAATTTAATTGACAAATTAATGGAATTAGAAAAGAAGGCACAAGATGCAGAGTCTAATAGAGAAGCTATTCATAAACTTCAGGAAGTTATACAAAAGTTGAGACAAATTCAGAATTCTAAGAAACAAGGTTGTGCGGCATGCTAACACAGGAAGAGTTAGATGGCCTGCATCCCATTATTAATGTTCAATATAACATAGTAACTAAAATGACTCAAAAAATTGAAGATATTGAAACAGCCTTTTCTACAAATAGAGATACTGCGATGGAAATTATATCGGTCCAAAAAATGCTAGATGAATTATTACAGGATATTGAGTTGCTTTCCGAAGAAGATATTTTAAATGCGCAGCTAGAAACAGAGAGTATTAATTCTATTTATGAGAAAAAACGAGCTGAAATTAAATTTTATTTCGAAAAAATTGAATTTACCACATGGGATGATTATGTTGTGGAATGTTATAAATATTCCTTGAAAAACGATATCAATCCATTTGTTCCATATGAAATGTTTTTATCTAATATTGATTTAGAGACTATTAATAGCGAAAAGTATAGCAAGCAATTTAAATGGGATAAATGGGATTATATATTCGTTGGGCTTGCAGGAATTGTGGCTGCACTTACTGATATATTCATTGTAGCGATACCTAAAGATATGACGTCAGGTGTATATAAAGGACAAAAAGGTAGTCCGTTGACTAAATGGCTACAGAGCTTAAGATTACCGGACGGTTTACAGAGCTGGCTTGAAAATGTAGCTAAAGTTCCATACGATAACACTGGTGGTTCTACTCATAGAATTGATACGATTGGTCATGACCCCATTTTAGGTTTGATTTTTGGAGTAATCGATATAATAAGGGGAACTTCTACATCTCTTAAGGATGGAATTATTGTTATTGAAAAGGTGAGTGTGGGTACGGATCCTCTTGAAGCAGTTGTGAAACAATTTCTGCATTTGTGTTCGGATGTTTGTACTAAGAAAGGATTGCCGATCCCTTTTGCTTCGATTTTTGAGTTATTAAATGTTGGTAGTTTTAAAAGACCTAATGGGAAGACTGCAACCATTAGTCAGTTAACTAAATGGATGTATTACCATGGGTACGATTTAAGGCATTTTGCGACGATGAGTATTACTCCGGCATCAATTGAAATTATTTTAAGAATGTATATAATGATCCGTCATTTTGTAGAAAACGACGATATTGTTTTTATGGTGGGAGGTAATCCTAAATACCGATCCATGTTATTAAGTTCTCATTCTATAGCTTGTGCGGCAAATGTTGGAAAAGTATATTTAAGGCAAGGAAACCCTCTTGCTATTAATTATGCTGAATGGTTAGCGTTAATTAGATACCTCATTCCATCGGTTAAATATTGGTTATTTGATAGAGCAGAATTAGAACTGAAGCATCTTGAAAGTATTAATGACGATATTTGGGATCAATTACTTCAAAACTCCGACAAACTATTGAAAAAGTCAAAGTTTGAGAATATGGAGCCTATTATATTGGGGGAAGTAACCAGTTGTTACAGGAGTGCAAGGTCCGAGGATATGCTCGCATCTGCCACATGGACACGATGACAAAACCAAAAAGCTGGAGTCCGCAGGACATTCTCGCTTCAGCATAGAATGTTCTGCTGGCTAGCGCCGAGCGAACTATCCCCACCCGTCCGTGTATGAGCGACGCAGGAGGAATACGCGGCCCTCGGACCCGGCCGCGTATGACCAGCGTGAGCGGGAATTCGGGGACGGACGGCCTGCAGGCCGATCTCGCTGGCATGCCGCACTTTCCTGTGCGTGCGGCATGGTCCGTCCAGCGACGGACCTGGACCCGTTATCACACTCTTATTCTTCGTCGGCACGGGTGTCTCCCCCTGAGACAACCGTGCCGATCTTAATCTCGACGGTCCAAGACATGCATGAAGGGCGGGTCCCCCACCTCGTTTATACCTCGTCAACGTTCCAACCACGTCGTAACCCAGGCGGCGGACCGACGCAGGAGGGAACTTCGCCTGATCGGTGCCAACTCTCGTCCGCGTATGAGCGACGTAGGAGGAAATTCGCGGTTCCCGGCCCCGGCCGCGTATGACCAGCGTGAGCGGGAATTCGGGGACGGACGGCTCGCAGGCCGAGCCCGCTGGCAGGCCGCACTTTCCTGTGCGTGCGGCATGGTCCGTCCAGCGATCCAAAGAAGTCTCAAAAGGCAATATGAGAGTACAATGACCTGCACTATGCATAGGTTTTATGAACGATTATATGTAGTATTAATAGATGTTCAGTTCTTAGAAGAGTAATGATAATAGGAATACCGAGCAGATGAATAAATGCCAGCCAAGTCGTATGCAGACCTTGACGCAATCCTGGGCGGTACTACCAGGTAAGCTAAACGGAGGGGAAGGACGCCGAAGACAAGAGTATCTAGAGCAAGGAGGTACCCGTGCACGTATGGGACTATACCTCGATGCCGAGTATGCACACCAAGCAGTGTGAGAAGTGAGAGAGGGCACATGATAAGCGACTAGATCCAATCATTGTCAGAACGGAGCTATAAAAATGAGCGACGGGCCAAGACCCAAACTCACGGGCCCAAGTCTGAGCTTCGGCATGTAGGCCGCACCCAGGCCTTCATGCAGCTTCGTCCGAGCGGGGGGTTCTCGACGCAGTAAGGCACGGATCCCGACGCAGGAGGATCAGGGCCTTCTAGGAGGGAACGCACCTGCTGGGAAGCGTGCCAAGACCATAAACCACGCGCCAAGGATGTGAGGCAACCCGAGGCGGAGGGGTGACTCTCATTCGGAGATAAGCCTGGACCCAAGTCGGCGAGCCAAGCTCCGGAGGCAGCCCGAGGTTACGAGGGGTGAGTGCGGAGCGGCAGGGCCAAGACCCGAAACGGCGGGCCCTACTCCAGCTGCGGGATAACCGCGCTCTTAGCTCAGTTAGCTCCACGAGGTTCGAGGGGAGATCCACTGAGCGGCAGCCGGCCAGGACCCGAAACGCATCCGCGAGAGGACTGTGCTGCCGGCTTATAGTTCAAGCCGGATGACTAGCAGATTAGTCCTTTTAGATCGCTGTTTTTCTTGCTACAGTATTAGGAGGCCAGACATAGAGCAAATAAAACAGGGTACCTTAACAGTCTGCAGCGAACGCCCAAGAGGACCAGGCTCGCTTTATATTTCAGGCTGGATAACTAGCGGCCTAGTCCTCGGCAGCCGGTGACGTAATCCTGAGCGTCCCTCCAGGACCCGAAACGGCGAGCCACACCCCAGCGCAAGATAACAGTTCGCTTAGCTCAGTTAGCTTCCCGAAGTTATGAGGGGAGATCCACTGAGCGGAAGCAGGGCAGGACCCGAAACGCATCCGAGAGAGGACTGTGCTGCCGGCTTATAGTTCAAGCAGGATGACTAACAGCTCTGCCCTTTTTAATCCCTGTTTATTTGATGCAGCTTTATTATAACTTGCAATAGAGCAAATATAACAGGGTACCTTGCCGCTGGGATGATTGTACACCACGATCAATGCTAGATACTGAACTCCATACAACTCTGAGGGCTATGGTTCACCTTATTTTGAGAAGTGCAGTTCCGGAAGGAGCGAATGTTCGAATCGGCATAGTTGTACTCATTGACCTTTATCATATTTTTAATTTATAATTATCTTAACAGATCCCACCACGCCTCTTCTTTGGAAAGCGTACCACGGTGGGCCATTTTTTATGGAGGCTCTTTAAACTTGGTAGATAGAGCAGTCAAACCTCCTACAAGCTATGAAGAACAACTAAGTGGGAAACCAATACGTTTTAATTCAATAGACTTATTATATTCCTTGACTAATGCTTAAAGTTTTGATTTAAGCTTAGTCATTTATTTTTATAAATTGTTAGTAATTGAAGAATTTATTGAAATAGCTCATATCAAAAGGTTCCATTTTAAATGGGGCCTTTTGACGTAGATGCGGTCCTCAATGCGAGGTTTTATTTATTTCGTGAACTCATCGCGAGGGACAATTGCGTTCGCCACAAGGGACCAATGAAGATGTATATGCGCTGCCTTTGCTATTTAAATGAGCTAGCTTTATGTATTAATGGAGTATTTCGATTATCTTGGGAGGAAATGAAAGAAAAATGCGGAAAGTATTAAGCTGATTACAAAATGCATGAAAACCTTCTCGACGTAGAGTGATGTGAAGACATTTCATATCTTCACTGTTGGGACATCGTCATTATGAGCCGCAATTCGTTTTTTAATGAATGGGAAAAAACGGCAGGAAATCTGTCGGATCGTGCAGAAATATTATAAATATCTTGCAAAAGGTTACTATGAAGGAGGCTAGTATAGATGACGCAAGACTTGATAGGTTTCAAAGAAAACCTCAAAAGAATGATCGATATCGTTTACGCGGGCACAAGTAACGCATTAGCCGTGGCCGACCAGCTTACGTTTCTGTGGAGCGTGTTTCTGCTTGCGGATGACAGTCCCAAGCCATTGAATTATCCATTTAAAAAGTCACTCTCTTTCACGTGGTCGGAATTGCTTGCTATAAAGCATGATGCATATGACCTTATTCAAGAGAAAATTCTACCTAGAATGTTAAGTCGCCATCCTGTCAGCAGTTATGTTCCAAAAAGGATGGCGGGCGGAGGGGAGAAGTTGACGATTACTCCGGCTCAATGTTATGAGCTAATGGGAATACTGAACGATATTTACTACAGGTTGGACGTAGTGCGTTTAAACAATGCGAGACTGAATCTGGACATTATGCTTTACGATTATATGCTAGAAATGCTCTTCGAAGGTTCCATCGAAGGTAAGTCGGAATGGATGACCGGAGGATCGGTAAATTTTATCGTATCGCTTGCCAGTTTCCACTTAATGCGCAGCGGTGGCAACGATGACACGATCAACGTGCATGACGTACACTGCCGGTCCGGTCAATTGCTTACGGCCAGTTTTAAGGAATTTCAACCTATCAATCCGCGGACCTCTCTGTTTGCTGGGAGGACGTTGTCGCCCATAATGACACGCATCGCCACCTTTCGATTCCTTCTGTCAGGCGTCAGGAGATTCAGTATTTTGAAGAAAAATCCGCTTGTCTTTCCCCATGATTCATTCAGTGTCGGTTCTCCAAAAGAGATAGGAAACTGGCTGAAATACGACGTCGTCTACGTCCACCCGCCGAAGTCAATAACGACAAATCATAGAAAGGCATCGGATTCTCGCCTACTTGGACTGACGGGCACCTCGCATATGTATTTTTCTTATTTGCTTTACGGTTTGAGTAAATGCAAGCCCAGGGGCTGGATGTTTGCCATTCTGCCGGAAAAGTTACTAAAGGATGAAGGCAACTGGCTGCTGGATCAGATCTGGCAGGAAGCAAAAATTAAGGCTGTCATCCATCTGCCCGACGAGCAGAAACGATCAAGTAATGGAGAAGAATTCTCCTTGATCGTCTTAAGGAATGAACCGCTGCCTGGCAGGCAAAATATGGGGGATATCAGGCGGTTCCAACTAAGTGGATACGAAGACTGGCAGACTACGCTTTTTTGGGACGATTATAAGGCGGTAGGGAACGGTGGGGCTTCCGCCGCCATTTCAGACCTAACCGGTTTTGTCGAGGTAAGAAGACCAGATCAGAATCAGCTGAAGTTGGATGAACTATTGTTTGAATCCATCAGCAGGCTTGAAGACGAAATGGTAAACCCGAGAGATTCGAGGCCGGACGGGGAAAAACTTCAAGACTGGCAGGTCACTCTCTATCGGCATGGGACAAACTTTGATATAGGGCAGAGCTTGCAGCGTCTCATTTGTGATAACCGGGTTGAGGCGGTAGTATCGGAGGAAGGAGAGGTTGTTTTCGAATTAAAGCGTACCGACAAGCGCACCGAATTCGAGCCAAAGAAGCTTGAGGAGATTCTCTCCCTAGAGCAATTTCAGCTATTCTTAATTATATGCGATTCAGAATCGCCAATTCCAATACATAAAGCAAGACAAAAGCTCTCGCAGGAAGAGCAGAGCAGATTCACCATCCAACAGGCGGTCGATACGGTCCATATGATTGGCCGGATGGGGCTCCTCGAGTGTATTTACGAGTCTGTCAACACAGGCATTGCTTCCACTGCGGCAATCGGCGCGATTGATCTCTGGATGAAAGTACCGGAAGGAGAACGCCTATGGAAATTCACAGCCTCTCGTTAAAAAACTACAAGCAATTTCAGCGCTTCGTCGGCGATTTCGGGGGCAGAGACGAGGAGTTGAGTCCATTCTCGATAAAATTCTTAATTGGCAACAACGGTTCAGGCAAAACCTCCGTCATGCAGGCAATAGGGCTTATTTTTACCCGAGCGCTGAACGACGAATCGCCTGGTTTTCCGTACGAGTTGATCTACAGTATTGCTACGAACTCCAAACGAATCTATGTGCTGTTGTCAAACAATCCTGACGAGAATGAGCTAACGGAACGTCTCCATATTCGTACCTCAGAGAGCCTGGTACATGTTAGGAAAGGAACTGTGATCAAGGAGCGCTACAGCGAGCAGGCGAATCTTCATCCGCGCAGGATAATCAGTTTTGCTACGGGTCCAAATAATTCCCTCGAGGAGGTATTGGTAAAGTCTCCACTAGCCGCTATAAACAGCGACATTTACGACGAGCTGAAACGTGAAGGTCGGGGTGGAAACAGGCTGGGGTATCTCCAAAAACTGCGCGGGCAGCTGCTATACGAGCCGAACTGCATCAACTTCGACGCGGACAACGCGTCATTTATCCTAGCGGCCTTGATGTTGGCAGAGCCACATGGTGATGAGTCGGAGAATTACCGGAGCAAAAGAAGCCAGCTTTTTAAAATGGTGAAAGATATTCAACCTAATATTATTTCATTTGAATTGGATGAAGTGAAATACCGGCACCTTAAACAATCAACGCATAATAAACTACGTTATGAGAGTTTGTTTCTTGACCTTTTAGAATGTCAGGCCAGTGACCACCGCGTAAAAATCGTGTATCACCCGGACGGTACTATGCCGAAAGCGGTTAGAGTTATAACGATATCACCAGGAGAGACCCTATCGGGTAATCCGACGGAGTTTCTTACTATGCTTATCACAGCCCAAAGGTTCGGTTACTTGTTGGGCGTGCACATCTTTTATAGGCACGAGGATACAAAGCATATACTGGATCAAAAAAGTATGAGTGATGGGGAGTTTTTATGGCTGTCTAGGATGGCGCTTGTCATTCTGTCCCAGCAGAAGCACGACGAAAATACCTTATTTCTATTCGATGAACCAGATGTGTTCTTAAACGAGAACTGGACGATGCAGTTTATCAGCATGCTACATGATTTCGCTAAAGTGGACATGCCTGGCATCAACACACGGTATAATCGGCAGGAATACTGGATCGCTACGCATTCAACTCTGATTTTAACGGACGCTTTCCAGGACCAAACGTTTATGATAGAAGCTCAAGACGGCCAATCCGGAACTTTTAAGGCTATATCGCTGACTCTTCCAACATTCGGTGCTGACCGAGGGGAGGTAAGTGCACAGCTTTTTATGGAGCATGAAAGGATTGGAGAGTTTGCAAAACGGGTGATCGATAAAGAATTGGCTGGGGAGAATCCATATTCGGCCGATCGAATTCAGAAAATGATCGATAAAATCGGCCCAGGCTACGAACGTTTCCGATTGGAGGAGTATTTGCAGGCCGGTAAACATTTGCTCATCGATTAAAGATCTGGAAGGGAGAAAATGTTGATGCTTTTCAACTTGGAGAAACCGTCCGCGATACACAAAGAGATGGAATCAGCTGGAGAATTTATCGTTGCATTGATCGAATACTGCCACTCGAAGGGAATTACGGACGGACAGTTCGACGAGCAGCATTTTGTGCGACTCAAACATCATCGCAAATATAAAGACTGCTGTCTGTTGAAGCATCCAGAAGCCATGCGTAACCGGATGAGAGAGTTGTTCGTCGTGCTGCCTAGCACTCTAATGCCGGTATTTATCGGCTCTCTCAAGGGAGACCTCAACTATGCGCAGGATCATCAGAGTAGCACCTTCCAATTTACTGGGTATTTGGGAACGGCGTTCGCAGGTATGTTGGCCGACACTCAGAGGAAAGTGGTTATTGACACGATAAAAAAAGTATTCGAAAAGCTTTACGACGATTTTTTCGGACACAAGGAGGAAAACGCTACCTGCAACAACAGGGACCTGTTCAAAGAAGAATATAAACGATTGAACGGTCTCAGAGAGCACGTTTGCCCGGCTTGTCTTGGCCTTCTTCATATCGGCAAAGCGCAGCTGGACCACTACTTTCCAAAAAGCCTCTTTCCCGCTCTCGTCATCCAGCCTTTCAACATTGTGCCGATTTGCATGGAATGCAACTCGTCTGTCGGAAATAAACAAAATAAAGGTAAAGGTAACCGTGTGCCAGCATGGCCGTTAGTCGGCGAAGCTGTGAATGATCCAGGTTGTATGACGGGTGTGTATCTACCCTATATCCGTTCTGCAGAAAGGAAATTCAAAGCCGTCGTTGTCGGTAATCCGGGTAATCGCGTTATTCGGTTCGAACCACTGTCGTCGGCAGCACCAGTCGAGGGGGAACGCATCCGTCGGCATGTCGCCACTTTCAATTTAGAAAAAGTTTGGACGGACAGAATTCCGTTTCATTTCAATATACTTATGCATAGAACGCTATCAGAGTTTACGAGGCTATACGAGGATCATGTAACAGCCAGTAAAATGGTGACACAGGACGAAGTGGGCGAATTTTTGTGGAACAAGTTGGTGCTAAACTCTGATGATGCCCTATACGATGTGGGTTATCAGTTTGAATTTGTTAGTTACGTTATCTCATTGGCCACAACGCCAGCCAGCTTTCACGCCTTTTATAGAGAATTGATCAAGAGAATGAATACCAGACATATAAAAGCGATGCCACCCTTACCACATATTTATGACTGCTATTAAGGGCTTGCATGATGCTAAATGCGTCATCAAATCGATTCGTGCCATTGGAAGGGCAGTTTCTCCCCGGCAAGTATGTCGCGCTCAGACATTCTTGCAGTTCAGTGGTCGATATATCTTCTCGATAATTTACAAAAAAATGTCTAAGGCAGATGCGATAATGATAGCAGGCACAGAAGAGTGGAGGTTTATTAGTTAAGGATTAAATAATTCACATACATTAATAATAAAATGAAGGAACGAACATAGCTCTATAAATAGGATTGCATGAATTTAAAAAAATGTTTTAAATTGGAACTTCTTGCAGGAATTTAAATTTTCGTCAAGAATGTTGTATCCTAACAGTCGAGTGCTAAGTGGGACTTGGAAGATTACAAGGAGGAATAATTATATGCCGCATAGAATTCTCTATAAATCCTTACACACAATTGATCGTAAAAGAGACAATCCGGAGACACGGACGCTTGCAGACGACGAAGGAGATATAAATACATACATAGTTGATTCAGTTGGGGCCATAGTAAATCAGCTGGATAATAGATCTTTTGTTCCGGAGAGTCAAACCACTGAAGTCATTAACACAATTTGTCTTTATCAAAATCAACAGATGACATTTGAGGGATTATCTGACATTGTTGCTAATAGACTTTTAAGAGAAGAAAAGAAGGCTCAGGAACGCTACAAAGCAATAACTGAGATTCGCAAGGGGAGTCTCATTCAAGCATTTATAGAGAATGATGATATGTATTTATATTTAGTGGCAAAAGTCGAGCATGACACGTACATTGATGATATAGAACTTGTCAAACGGGTAGGAATGCCCGTTGACAAACAAACGATTAAAACCGGCTTAATTACCTTTTCTCAAGATATGAATGTGCTAAGTGTGAAAATCAGTGATGTCAACGCTAAGGCCTCGCAGTATTGGTGGGGAGAGTTTTTGGAATTGCGCAAAGCTAATACTGATGAAGATAATACAAAAAAGGCTTTTAAGGCGATTGATATTGTGCTTGGTAAGCAGATTAAAACGCAATCCCCAAAAGATCATACGGTATTAAGAAATACCGCGATAGGCTTTTTTAGAAACGAAGAGAACTTCTCCTTCGACAACATGATGAATTCAGTTTTTAATAGGTATGAGCCGATTGAACCAGATAGCTTTGATATTCAAAGAGTTAGAGACACTATCTCTCGTTTGCCTGAACAAGGAAAGTTTGACAGACAATTCGTAGTAGTTAAAAAAGAAATAAGAGCAAATATTAAGCAAGTATATCATATTTCTCCCAATATCGAGTTGCAAATAATTGATCATGTTGAAGCAATCAGGCACTTAATACAGGCTGAACGATCTGAGGACGGGAGCATGTATATTAAGATAAAAACTGATTCTGAAGAGGTATTTCAAAGTTTTAATTTTTAAAATTTTAGGCAGGAGGGGTAAAAGTGAGCCATTTCAGTTCCTTAACAAGTATTTTTGGCACAACCATTAACTCCACTGTGTCTGAATCATTTCATGAATTAAAAATTGAAATGTCTTTTAATGACTTTCGTGTGCCTGAAATAAAAATATTAAATGCGTTTATTGAAAGTATCCCTAGTAGGGATACTCTTATCTTGAATTTTATTCTAGACGATGGTGACCCAATAAATTTCAGTCCTGGGCTAGTTCTAAGCGAGTTCTTAATAGAAATACAAGATGCTCTGATATATAAAGAAAACGGCAGTAAAGTTAATCTCATTTTGACAATTGTAAAAAATAGTAATAAGGAAAATGTTAATGTTATTACAATTTATTCACTTGATGAACTTACTAGAAACCTACTTAATCAGTCTTTACTGGGTGTAATGCATCTATTTAGTCAGGTTATGATCAATAATTCTTGCGTCTATTTCATGATGTATGAACAAACGGATGATTTTCATAGTGCTACCTTTTACTTTTTACACGAAATAAACGACATAAATGAGAGTAGTTGCGACCGTAGTCGGATATTAAAGAAAAGGAATGATGTATGCAATTTTCTAAACGCGTCGCAGTATGATCTTTTACCGGAAGACTTCCATTTGATAACTAGGTCTAGTAACCAAGCATTGAATGGCTTGATGGATAAGATGGCAAATATTTTTTCGCTTATATTCATCTCCGATATTTCTAGTTTTGAAAGGGATACACAGAAAATCAGAATCAAGGTTAATGGCTATAAATCTATTGAAAACGAATTGATCTATAGCGAGATTTCTCCTGATGGAGAAAAAGAATACTTTGATTTATATAGCTGGGTTTATAATGAAGGAAACATTAACGACAAAATTGGGCTAGCTAGGAACATACTCAGTATTCATGTGCCAAATGATAATCTGCTTTGTGTTCGAAAGGGGTTACTTTCTTCCGTCCAATCAGCATACAAAATTTATCTTAAAGACAATGTCGAACAATATGTAGCTGTTAAAAACAAGGTAAATGAGTTTTTATTCGAACTATCTTCAAAGATAATGAAAAAGGCCGATACATTTGTAGACACTTTCAAGAAGAATTTTATTGGGTTATTCACCTTTTTTCTAATAGTATTTCTACGAAGTATTTTGATATCATCTGATAATCCTGTTTTTACGAAAGAAGTAACTTACATCGAACTAATTTTCCTTGGAGTATCTTTGTTATATCTTTTGATGTCGATATGGGAAGCGCATGTAGATTTGAAGAAGGTGGAAAAAGATTACAAAAGACTAGAGGAACGTTACGATGATTTGTTGGTACCCGAAGATATCCAGATAATATTTAATGATGGAAAAGATTGCGCCGAAGATGTTGAAAGTGCCAAAAAGAAAATTATTGCATATTCGATTATATGGTTTTTGACGTTAATGTTAAACTATATTGTTTTATGTGAAATTGGCCAATTTTAAGCGAGTTGTAAAAGTCCTCACCCAGCTTTGAGTGAGGGCTTACTTTAGTTCCCAGAACAAGTCGTTTCCAAAGGTAACTGAAATCTTAACGGAGCAACAAAATACGACATCCCAAGATTGTTCCGTCAAATATTATTCCCTATAGAAACGGCTATGGGCAAAAAGGTTGTCCCCGCCACCGTGGACTAAGAGTCAGAGCTCGGCGATGAAGTTGAAGACAGTTAATCGACAGAAGGAAAATTAATATTGTCTTCACTCAAGAAGAAGAGATGAGGCACGGAAATGGATCAACAATATAATAATGATATAGATAAAAAAAGATTGCCAGAATTACTCGAGGAATTCCGTGAAGCTCTCGAGGATGAAATTATTGCTGCAAAAAAGAAAAGCTCTAGTAGCGCTGTTCCTTTGACAAATGGAAAAAGAATTGCTATAAATGCAGGTCAATATCAGTATCTTTTTACGATAGATTCTGTGTTAAATGCACCAGAAGGATCTCCTGCTGAACTAATTATGACAGGAAAACCTCCGATGCAAGCTAACATTGTTTCGGTGGAAGACCTTCGAATAATACTTAGTTTAAATACTGATTTAGGTGACTTCGTTCCATTCGCAAGATTACATAATGATCTATCAATTTTGTTGAAGAAATTAATTGCCAGAATTGAGAATAATTCAGAGATGGAAAATATTGTTGGACTGCGCATGTTAGGGAGAACAACGGTAAATGGAGTTCCTGAAGCAATTAAACCTTTAAAAGGTGAAAGTATTAAATTGAATCATAACCAGATAAAAGCCGTGGAGAGTGCAATTGGAAGAACCATGACATTTATTTGGGGCCCTCCTGGTACGGGTAAAACAGAAACGATTGGCAAAATTATTAATGAACTTTTCAAAAGAGATAGAACTGTATTACTAGTATCTCATACAAATACTGCCGTCGACTCAGCCATACTTAAATCAGCAAAGGGTGTCGAAAAGCAAGATTTGATAAATGGCTGTATACTTAGACTCGGTATTCCAAAAGATCCCCAATTAATTGAAAACTACAGTGAAGTTTTGATGATAAATCAAATTGCAATTCATTCGAAAGATCTTTCAGAGCAACTTACATATAAAAAGAAACAATTGCGAGAGACAAAAGCCGATATAAATAAGCTTCGTAAGCAAATTTCAAATTATGAATGGTGTTACAACTATCAATCTGAAAGAAAAGAATTATCTTTAGCAATAGGAGTATATGATCGTGAATGCCACTCCCAAAGTAAGCTTCAGAACCAAATAAGCACACTGAGAACCCAAAGAGATCAATTCAGCCCCTATATTAAAGTGGGGGGAGAATATACTAGATTCAGAAACAGATATAATAAATGCATCGAAGAGAGTAATAAAGAATCGTTAATAAAGTCATCAACTATTGATGAGCTGGATAGATCATATCTTGAATTGGAGCAATATAACGCTCAAATTTCCAAATTTCACCGTCGGGAAGAGATTAAAAATGAATTGTCAAACAGTATCTCTTTAACTTTTCAAAAGCGAATTTTAGAGCGTTTAGAAAAAGAGATAAATGATCTACAAATTGAAATATCCACCAAGTCTTCTGACCTTTTAAAGGCGAAAAATTTACATTTAGAGGCTTCGCAAACAAATGTTATCAGTAGGGCTCTAAGACGTATACCTTCACCTGAGCGTCTGAGCCAAGATATTACTCTGCTTGATACTACCTTGCGCGATTTAAACGAAACACTCAAGGCTAAAATTGTGGTATACGGCAATAAAGATACATCGTACCAAAAAAGGTTTGCCCTCGAAAGTGAACTGCATTCAATAGCCGTATCAACCTCAATTAAGGATATAGAAAAGCAATACAAACAAACGCTTGCAAAAATTGAGAAATGTAACCAAGTTATGAACGCAAGCAAAGAAAAATCGAAAGAACTAGATGACAAGATAGTTGAACTAGAAGAAAAGATAAGAAAGATAGAAGCTGATTTTGGGAGTGATCTTGAAGGAGTAATATCAGATTATGCAAGACTAGAAAAAGAGCTGAATGAATGTATAACTAATAATCTTGCGTTGACAAAAAGCATTAGCTTAAAAAAACACTATATAGAAAATAAGATTGAGAAAACTAAGATGACTTCTGGTCAAAGCAATGAATACCAGGGCTGTGCTAGTTTCCAGGACTTTCTGTCATTGATGGATGAAAACTATAATTTGCTCAGTATAAGTTTAATAGGTTTTAGTCCGGATGAGGCTAAAGAATATATTAAGTTACTTGAGAAAGATATCATACTTTATACTGCCGAAATTGCAGAGATTCAAAATAAAATTGATGAGATCGAAAAGCATATAATAGCTGATGCCAAAATCATCGGAACCACATTAACAAAAGCGTATCTAAGCGATGAACTTCATGCAAGGAAATTTGATACAATTATTTTGGATGAGGCATCTATGGCCCCGATTCCAGCACTCTGGACTGCAACGCTTCTGTCAACCAATAATGTCGTTATTGTTGGCGATTTCAAGCAACTTCCGCCTATTGTCTTATCAGATACTGAAATAGCCAAGAAGTGGATTGGTTGCGATATCTTTGAACAATCTGGTATCAAAGAAAAATACGTAAAAAAATGCTTACCCAATTACTTTATTACCCTTAATGAACAGCACCGAATGGAGCCTGATATCGCCGAAATAGCAAATCGTTATTATGGGATGTTAAAATCGCCGGGTTCAGATAAAAGAAGGCAGAGCAAAGCTGAATTTGATAAGTGGTGCAATGATAGTTTTTTAACGGACAGTCCAGTAGTCTTAGTTAATACTGAAAGTTTAAACGCCTGGGTAACTAGTGTATCAAAGGGAAACCAAAGCAGCCGGTTGAATTTCCTTTCTGCTACTTTATCAGTAAATCTTGCAGAAAGGATTATTTCAAAGGGTTTAGAGAGCAGTTCAAATAGCTTTAAAGGGAAAGAGAGCAAGATCTTAATTATTTCCCCATATCGGCCCCACACAAAACTGATTGACCTTCTATTAAAAGATAGTGGAATTGAGGATGATTTAGTTCGTGCTGGAACGGTTCACAGCTTTCAAGGTTCAGAAGCGGATATTGTCATATTTGATTTAGTTGTAGATGAGCCGCATTTTAGGGTAAATCTTTTTATGAATTCCTCTGAAATGAAGGAACAGATGGGACGCCTTTTTAATGTCGCGATAACAAGGGCCAAATTTAAACTCTTTATTATTGGCGATTTTAAGTATTGTCTCTCTAAAGGTAAGAAATCTGAGCTAGCCGATTTGCTAAATGATCTTATATACGAAAAGAAGTTTCCGATGATTGATGCAAGAGAGCTTGCACCGAAATTACATGAACAATCTTTAAAAGCACAAAGAATTGTCGCTGGGGGTAAAATTGAAACGGTCGAGGAAAGATTAGTAGTTACCCAAGAGTCTTTTTATATGTACTTATCGGACGACTTGGAAAAGGCAAAAAATGAGATAGTAATATACTCACCCTTTATGACAAAAGATCGGTTGTCCTATCTGCAACCCCAATTGCAGGCTGCAATTGAGCGGGGGGTAACTATCTTTGTTATTACTAAAAGTCTTCAGGACCGCAATAAGACTGAGGTTGCTACATACCGGGAAATAGAGGAACACATTTCGAATATTGGTATAGTCCTTATACATAAAATGAAAATGCATGAAAAACTAGTTTTTATTGATGATGATATCGTTTGGACCGGCTCACTGAATCCGTTAAGTTTTTCATCGACTCAGGAAATTATGGAGAGAAGGTGCAGTAAAACTGTACAAAAAGATTATAAAGAGGTTTTGAGGCTTTCTGAACTTATTAATTATATTGATACACCAGAATCCAAATGTCCTGTTTGCGGCTCAGAGATGATAGCAGCCGAAGGTAAAGATGCCCCTTATTATTGGAGATGCGTTACCGACAATTGTTTTACGCGTGGAATTGACCAGAAGTATCCGATGAATGGAGAACTAACTTGTCGTACATGCGGGGGCCCAGTTGAATTTGGATATTGGGGGGAAGAGCCATCTTGGCGTTGTCTGGAGAATAAACGGCATCATATGGGATTATACAGATCACACCTCAAGTTGCCAAAAATGGAGAAGAAGATCCCCAAACGAGACTTGAAAAAAGTATCAAAGTATTTGGATGAGACGTATCCCCAAAAATCAAAACCTGTGGCTAAACAAGAAATAAACTCTGACACTGAACAAATGGTATTGTTCGAGGATTAACTGTTTTAAGAAAGGAACACGAAATGTTAAAGAGATGAAAATGGATTTGCCGTAATGTAACTTCCGTTATCCATTATCACTAATGGTTACACTAAACGTAGAATAAGTCGAAAAATATACTGTAGAAGGAATGTTGCACAGTTAAATTAACGGCATTTAGAAGACCCTTGAATATTCTACGAGTGTAATTTTCAATTCAAAAGCCTCCATTAAAGATCAAGGAAAATTCAAGATTCAACTGAGATTTGCAGGTTAATTCATAAAGGTGTAGAAATAACTATAATTGTAAGGAATTAGAAGATTTCAAATGACATTAATCCTTTAAGAAGATATGTCATCGATTATATAGACGACAGAATAGAGTCAGGGCTAGTCAGCCTTCACAGTATCGAGATAAACAGTTTCTTGTCGGTTTAACCTGATATAGTATCAAGTGTGTTCGATTGATCAGTATTATGAATCAGAGGATGGTTTACTATGATATGAAGAAATATTCTGCAGGTTTTACCAGTACCGGCTTATTTAAACAGGAAATTCGGGAGGTCCTCCGGCTTCAGAGAAGGGGCTTATCGAGAACAGAAATTGTACAAGAAGTTTTAAACCATAATTTGTTCCAAATGAGGAGTGAAGCTGGAATTCGCGATAGGCTGAAAAGGGTGCTGCAAAGAATTGGCAACTTTGACGAGATCCTATTAGAGGCTTATTTAGAGGGGACTCGCTTTGAGGAGAACGCTCTAATTTTATATAGTTACCTATATACGTATCGTTTGCCCTATGAATTTTTCATGGAGATCGTTCTTTATGATTATCTCCATAATCAAGGGATTTTGCGCAAAGTAGAGCTGGATTTCTTCTTTGAAAGGAAAGAAGCTGAAACTGAGGAAATTGCACGTTGGAGCCCTAAGACAAAGCAACGCTTAAAAAGTTCTATGCTGATGTTTTTTCGCGAGTGCGGCTTGCTGACCGAAAAAGAGAGACATGTCTACCAGATTACTCCTCTACACGTCAATCGGGAATTAAAAGATTATGCAATAGATCACTATCCACTGCTGGCTATACTAACAACATTAAGGTAGGTGAATCAATTGAACGCTGAAACCTATGAACGTTTAAATAACCTCGAAAACCGAATCCACAAGCAGGGTTTTACTACCCCCAAGGGAATAGGAAGTGAAATTCCTCATTATGTGTTTGATTACCCTGCCGAGGATGAGCTAAAGGTACGTATTTATCTCAAAGCCCTAATCGAGCAATCCACGCTTAGAATAAAGAATATCAACCTATTTGAGTTCTTTCTGAATCTATTCGAGGGGGATCTCGAGGAACTCTTAGAAATAAGTGATGAAGAAGGTCTGAGCGGCTTAGTCGAAACGACAGAAACGGTCCTAGATAATGAACAGACTCTAGTCGAGTCCTTTATCAAGGAAGCTGGGAATGCAGAGCTTATCTTCATCACCGGAGTAGGAAATGCTTTTCCCCTAATGCGCTCAAGTAAACTGCTTAAGTTATTATCTACCTATGCGTATCGTCGTACGGTCGTATTATTTTACCCTGGGCAATTTACAGGACTTAATCTGCGCTTATTTCATCGACTAAATAACGAAGACCAGTATCTGTTATCGAGAATCTAGATGGAAGAAACAGGAGATGAATTTCATGGCAACGTTGCTTATCGAAGATATCTTTCAGAAGAAGATAAGACGAAATATTAACGGCGTAGTGCAAGCCGGTCAAGTTGACCCAGAAACCATGAAAACAGAGCTCGAGGAATACGTCATGACGGAGGAAGGCACTCGCTATATTACAGCCTTCTATAAAAATTATCTTGCAGTGTACAAGCGACCAGGTAAGGATATTGGGGTCTGGATTTCTGGATTCTTTGGTTCAGGTAAATCTCATTTCTTGAAAATCCTTTCCTACTTACTCGACAACAAAGAGGTGGCTGGAAAAAGGCCAGTTGATTACTTCATAGATAAGACCGCTGATCGTGAATTGCTGGACATGATGCAAAAGGTTTCCGAGAAACCGAGCGACGCTATACTCTTTAACATTGATTCTAAATCCTCTTCGAGTGCCAGTAATAAAGAACGAATAGTGGAGGTATTCTTACGGGTTTTCAATGGACATCTCGGGTATTCAGAGACCATTTGGGTGGCGGATATTGAACGTCAATTAGAAAGTGAAGGGATTTATCGATCCTTTAAAGAGGAAATTAGGAAGGTTACCGGATCATCATGGGAAGAGATCCGCTTGAAAATCCGCCTTAAGCAAAAAGGGATTATCCAAGCCTTGATCAATCTTGGAGTTGACGAGGAATCAGCCAGACAATTTCTTACGACGGCTAAAGATTCCTTGGAGATGACCGCCGATATGCTCGCCAAATTAATTGCAACGTATTGCCAAAGTCGGGGTTCGGATTATCGTCTAGTCTTCTTAGCGGATGAAGTCGGTCAGTATATCGGGACAGACTCGGATCTGATGCTCAACTTACAAACGGTGGTTGAAGAAATTGGCCAAGCAGCCATGGGACAAGCTTGGGTGATCGTCACCTCACAAGAAAAAATCGAATCCGCAATTAATTTGAAAAGTTCGGATGACTTTTCAAAAATTCAGGGACGTTTTATCACTCGCCTGAATTTATCCAGTGCAAACACGGATGCGGTTCTTAAACGCCGTTTGCTCGAAAAAACTGAGACTGCTGCGGCAAGTTTGACCCTTCGTTATGATCAAGAAGAGCAAATAATACGCAATCGTCTGTCCTTTGAGCCAGGTACCACCCAATTACGGATGGCTTATCGTTCAACCTTGGAGTTCGTGGAACTCTTTCCCTTCGTACCCTACCAAGTGGAGTTGCTCAAAGAGGTTTTTAATAAGATTCGCACCCAAGGAGAGGGTGGTGCACACCTTGCGCACGGGGAGCGCTCGCTACTGAAAGCTTTCCAAGAAGCCTGCCTCCTGAAGGCAGAGAAAGATACCACGAACTTAGTGACGATGGCTGATTTCTATCCTTCGATCCGCAGTTTCTTAGATTCCGCTATTACCAGCACGATTGCCCGGGCAGAGGATCGAGCACGCAATAATGAAGGATTGTTGGATTTTGATGTGCACGTGTTAACCGTTCTCTATATGATTAAGAGTATAGAGGCGCTTAAAGCCAAAGCGAATAACGTCGCAACCCTGCTAATACCCAGTATTCATAGCGAGCGCTTACCTCTGGAAAACGCGGTCAAGGAATCCCTAGCTCGCTTAGAACAGACCAGGTATATCGAGCAACATCCAGACCAGAGCTACTCTTTCCTATCCGATGAAGAGCAAGAGATCAATCGTGAGATACATAACGAACCAGTCAAGTCTGGGCGGATCAAAGAACTCCTAGGGAAAATGTTTTTCGATACTATTTATAATAAGGCGAAGGTTAGTTATGAAAAGAAAGAATTTGACTATAATAAGCGATTTGATAATTTTGTACGTACGATCATGACCCATTCCCTCACCGTCCAAGTCTATGGTGGGCGAGTTAGTGATAGTGAAGTAGCCTTAAACTCGAACTCGGGTGTCTTATCCGTTTGCTTGGACCCTGAGCGGATTGCTGAAGTCGAGGGCGCACTCGAATATGTTGAACAGATTCTCAGCTATACAAAACGCAAAAAATCTCCGAGTACAACTCCCAGCCAGAACCGAATCTATGAGGCAAAGATTAATCAGGTTGAAGGGTTTGAGGGAAAAGCTGAGCACATGATGGAACGAGCTTGTGAGCAAGCAAGATTTTTCATCCAAAGTCAAGAGCGGAATTTTAACGGCACCTTTGAAAACCGAATGACGAGTGCTTTGGAAATGTTAGTGCGGAACACGTACACTAAGTTAGCGTATATTGATAAGCCGACTTCCTATAAAGATTATAAGAATGTCTGGATCTCAATGGTAACCGCCGGATTACAGTACTCAACTGAAGGTATGGAAAACAAAAATGCTTATGAAGATGTAAAACTGCACATGGAAGAGGCGGATCGATCACACGAAAAAGTCGCCTTAAAAAGCCTCATCGACAAATATAGTGGAGTTCCTTATGGTTGGAATGACTATGACACGATTGCGATAGTCTTGGCCTTGTATCATGACATCAAAGTTAAGATGACGTATTCAGGTGACACATTTACTCCAACGAATCCCAACTTCTACGATCGCCTGGGTAAGCAACAGGAAAGGGATCGCATCTTGTTGATGGCTGTAAAAGTGCCCGGCGCAGAAGATCGTAGAAAACTCCAGTTAATTTTTCGTGAGTATTTTGGCAATGATGCTATTGGAGATTCTTACGAAGAGATGGCCAAGGCAATTAGAGAGGCATTGAACGATAAATTCATGGGGCCTTTGGGCAAGATTGAAGAACGCAGGAAGAGTGCCAAGGTTTATCCCTACCCTGGGGAAGCGGAAATTGGGAGATTCAAAATGGGGACCAACCGTCTTCTAAGCCTCAGCGATGATGATGACCTAGTGAGTCAGTTTATTCTGGTAGAGGATCAGTTGGATGAGTGGTTTGAAGACCTTAATACACTCAATTCCTTCTATGGGCGTAACCCCATCGATTATTTTGACAGTTCGGTCGAACTGCTTAATAAGTATGCGCAGGAGATATTGTCGATGAATGATCGGGATATCAACCTAATTAAACTTCAAATTGATTCGATTCTCGCCAACCCCAAACCTTACCAACTAATTCCGAACTTGCCGCTGCTTCAAGAACAACTAAAAGCTAAGATCGCTGACTATGTGGAAGCCGCACGCCAAACAATCGTCGAGCAGGTGGAGGGCACCTTAGTCCAGAATCAGGAATTGATAGATTATTACACAGAAAATGAACCTATCCGAGTCATGCTCACTGAAGGGCAGAGGATCTTAGAACAACTCATAGAGCGTATTGCTAAGGATTCAAGCATGTTAATCATTCGATCTCTACAGATTGAGTGCAATGACCAGGTAAAACGCCTTGCTAAGAAGGCAAGTGAGATGGAAGAACTGCAGAGACAACAGAAGAAAGAAAAGGCACCCTATCAGCCAACAGGTGTCCATGAAAAGCCCACCAGAGACTTGAGAGAGAAGGAACTCTATCACCTCTTCTTTAATACAAGACAGCAGATCACGACCTTAAACGAATTAGATGATGCCATCAAACACTTGCGCACCAAATTAATGGAGCAATTAAAGGTTAGTAATCTTAAGAAGAGCGATTAAGCAAGGCGCTTGGGAGGAATCTAAGAATGAATAAAGCAGCACTCAAATCATTTGCCGTATCAGCACGCCAAGAGTTAATTCATAAAGTGTCCTTACGAGCGCAGCTCTTCGGCATTGATGCCAACACTAATACTAAAGTAGAGCGCCAAGGCGAGAAGCTTATGGTCAATAAGCTTGCTTATCCCCTTTCGATGGAAGGAACCTTTGAATCACTGCAGGGTGCATATAAGGATAAAGGATATCAACAGTTGCTTGAAGAAGCGGCCTATATTTGGTTCAATCGTATTATCGCTATCCGCTATATGGAGATTCATGAGTATCTCCCCGAGCGGGTGAACGTGCTTTCCAGTAGTACGGGGAAAGTGGAGCCTGATATCGTGCTCAACTATGCCAGTATGGAGCTTGAGGTCGATAAAACTACTATCCGTAAATTACTTGAAGCGGGCAATCATGAAGATGCCTATCGCAAGCTTTTTATTGCCCAGTGTAATGCCTTGCAACCGATCTTGCCGTTTATGTTTGAGAGGATCGATGATTATACAGAATTGCTATTGCCTGATTTCTTGTTAGACAGTGAATCAGTAATCAATGAGCTTGTGAAGGATGAAGAACTTACTGCTAGCTTTCAGGAAGTCGAAGTGATTGGCTGGTTGTATCAGTATTATATCTCTGAAAAAAAGGATGAAGTTTCCGCAAAATTAAAGAAAAATATTAAAATTATCAAAGAGGACATCCCTGCAGCCACTCAACTTTTTACACCCAACTGGATTGTACGCTACATGGTCGAGAATTCTTTGGGGACCCTGTGGTTAGAAGCCCATCCCGAATCATCAATAAAGCCTGAAATGAGATATTATGTGGAATCAGCCGAACAATCAGAAGAAGTGAAGAAACAACTAGAAGAGCTAAAGAACCCTAAACTATCGCCGGAAAACATCCGTTTGCTAGACCCTGCCTGTGGGTCAGGGCATATTCTGGTCTATGCCTTTGATTTGCTCTATTCCATATATGAAGAGCGGGGCTATGTCGTGAGTGATATTCCAACTCTTATTTTAGAAAAGAACTTATTTGGAATTGATATTGATGACCGTGCAGCCCAACTAGCATCCTTTGCGCTCTTCATGAAAGCGAGAGCGAAATCAAGACGCATTTTCCGCAATCCCCCTCAGATCAATATAATTTCGATTCAAGAGTCGAATGGTTTATTAGATGAGGGAGTAGTTCCGCTTATTGCGGAAAATGAAGATGAAGTAATGCAATTAGAATTGCTTTTGCGAACATTTATTGATGCTAAGAATTATGGCAGTATTTTAAAGCCTATTCAGATCGATTTTAACAAGTATTTAACTAAAGTAGAACGGTTAAAGGCTCAGCTTAACGAGAACTTATTTGTGAATAACGAGAGAAATCTATTGTCGAGACTTGAACAACTATTATCGCAGGCTATGACCCTTGCTGACCGATATGAAATTGTCATTACCAACCCCCCTTATATGGGCAATAAAGGAATGAATTCAAAGCTGTCAGAGCATCTGAGAGAAAACTACAAAAATAGTAAAGCAGATTTATTCGCTGTATTTATGGAACGTATGGAATCGTTTGTTAAACCTTTTGGCTTCCATGTTTCTGTCACGATGCAATCTTGGATGTTCTTATCTTCATATGAAGATTATCGAAAGCATCTGCTGCAAGAATTTTCGATTTTGAATATGACACATATGGGGAATAACGTTATGGGAATTGCATTTGGAACATGCGCTACAATACTAAGGAGTATTAAAAAACAAGTTGGCGTATTTAATTATGTAGAATTGGAGGATTTAGTTGAGGGAATTCCTAGCGTTTTTCCAGTAAAGAAAAATCGATATGCAATAGTAAGCTCGGAAAGATTCTTAGATATACCTGGATCGCCAATTGCTTATTGGAGTTCAGATCAGGTTCGGAAAATATTCAAGGAATTTTTGACATTAGATGAACTAGCAGAGGCAAGGAAAGGGATGGAAACTGGTGATAATGATCAGTTTTTAAGATTTTGGTTCGAAGTAAATATGCAAAAAATAGGGTTTGACTCTGAGGATTATAAGGAGGCATTAATTAGTAAAAGAAAGTGGTTCCCATATAATAAAGGTGGTACATTTAGAAAGTGGTACGGAAATCAGGAATATGTTGTTAACTGGGAAAATGACGGACAATGGATTAAAAACTTCAATCGCTCCATTATTAGAAACAAAAGCTACTTCTTTCGCCAAGGAATTACTTGGTCTGATGTTAGTTCAAGTTATTTTGGTGTTAGATTTCTCCCTAAAGGATTCTTATTCGATAACTCGGGTTCGATGGCGTTTCCTAGTAATGATGAATACGAATTATTACTGGGGTTTATGTGTTGTCATATTTCTGTAGAAATGCTAAAGATCTTGAATCCTACCATGCATTCCCAAGTTGGTAACATTAAGAATCTCCCTGTAATAATACCTCACTCTAAAATCGAAATACGATCAAAGGTAAACGAGAATATTTCAATTTCACGGTTAGATTGGAATTCCTCTGAAATATCATGGGATTTTATTAGGCATCCATGGTTGTGTCATGAAGAGGAAATTCCTAAACTCTCGGATACTTATTCAAGATGGATTAACGAAGCAGATAACAGGTTCACCCAGCTTAAATCCAACGAAGAATCCCTAAATCGTATTTTTATTGAACAATACGGACTCCAAGATGAGATGACGCCCGAAGTCCCAGATGAAGAAGTAACCGTACGTAAAGCTGATCGCCTGCGTGATAGCAAATCATTCTTATCGTACTTCATCGGCTGCGTCATGGGTAGATACTCGCTCGATCTTGAGGGGCTTGCATATGCTGGTGGTGATTTTGATGCATCAAACTATCACAAATTCACTCCTAACAGGAATGGCTTAATTCTTTTAACAGATGACGCCTATTTTGAAAATGATATCATCTCTCATCTAAAAACATTTCTATCTGTCACTTTTAGTGAAGATACCGTCGAAGAAAATCTTGCTTGGATTGCTGAATCACTCACCCAGAGGAATAATGAATCGACTGAGGAGAGAATCAGACGTTATTTCCTGGACGAGTTCTTCAAAGACCATTGTCAAATTTATCAGAAGCGTCCCATCTACTGGCTCGTTGATTCAGGCAGTGCCAAAGGGTTACGTACGCTCATCTACCTACATCGCTATCAACCAGATACCTTAGCTACAATTCGTTTCGAACAATTGCAAGAAATCCAAGCCAAGTATAGCAACGAGATCGATACTTTGGAAATGCGTTTGGTTAACCCATCCTTGAGCGCTGTGGAAAAGCGGGCCTTTGAGAAAAAGAAAGAACTCTTCCGTAGGCGGATTGAAGAGTTAATCGATTTTGATAAAGTCTTAGCAGTATATGCCAATGCTCAAATTGCCCTAGACTTAGATGACGGCGTGAAAGTAAACTACGCGAAACTACAGAAGGTCCTTGCTAAGATATAGGGGTTGGAACAGCGGTCGAATTCGGGAAAGGGCTGAGTAAGAGATGGATTTGATACAGTCACTGCGCGAGAAAATTACTCAAGAGAACGATGCTAAACCACGCGCCATTCTTTTCTGGTATGACGCCAGTGAACAGATGGACTTTGCTGAGTTGGAACTAGAGTTTGTGGCAGAAGCAATGGAAGTACGACGCATAACACAAAATAACTTCTTTCGTCTCAAATATGACATAGAAATTAAACATCCCCATACCTCCTTTATTCTCTATGCCTCCTTTCCTCGTCCAAGGGATGATAAGAATTACTTACTGGATATACTGCTTTATGGAGCGGAGTTTAAGTCGGACGAGATTGCTATGGTCGTCGAGGAACTGCAGGTAGAGGATCATGTCATCCGCCCTATGGTGGAGGACTTTGCTGCGTTCTTTAAAGGTAAAGAGCGCAAGCAGAAGTTAAAGCGTATTTTACCTGCAAAAGCAGATCAGAAGATGGTTGAAAGCGCGATGATTGCTGTCCTTATCGGTTCCCCCTCGCTGACCATACCCGATATTACCCAGCAGCTCTTATACTTAGGACTAGATTCAACTAACAATGAGGGCTTAAAAAAGGTGGCTAAGTTCTTCTCCCTCGATCGCATGTGGAAGTTAATTCTACCCCACTTTGGAATCGCGATCGATGAGGTCGGTAATCCTTTATTAAACTTAATGGAAATTACGATTTATCAACATTTTGCTAGTGCTGCACTTATTGATCCCCCTTTGATACAGAGCTTAGATTCGACCTTGCCAAATACCTGTGCTCTCTTTATTGAGGACTGGTTTCGGGAAGAAAAGCCGAAGGTAGAGAAATTAGAGGGATATATTAAAGAGTTTGAATCTAAGTACAGGATACCCGAGCAGCTCATTGCAAAACCACTAGAGGCCTATGATCGTACTTCGACATTCCCTTCGACAGAGGGGCTACTAATCGAGCAAATGATCGATCAGATTAGGCATCAAACGGCTGATCTTCGTGCCTGGAGCGAGCGAATTAATGCTCACAGACAGACCCATTGGGGGAAAAAGGAGAAACTAGCCGGTTACTATGATGTGTTGAGTCATGTGATTAAACTTACTGAACTAAAAATGCTGGTCAAGAAGTTTGCTTCTAATTCTTCGTCATGGGATAGTTTCTTAAGTCTTTACGCAGATGAATGGTATAAAATTGACCAAATTTATCGTCACTTAATGCAAAATTATTTACATATAGAACAAAAGGAGTTGCTATACCCTTTAATCGAACAACTGACCAATTGGTATGAAAATGTGTATCTTGTGCGTATGGCAGAAGAAACTAATGCTTGGTTATGTGAAGGAACGGTCGAGTCCAAGGGTAAGATGTTGAAGCAGGAACAGTTCTTTACTGATAAGATTCGCCCAGTTATAAACAAGGAACAGACAAAGATTTTCGTGATCATTTCCGATGCCTTTCGCTATGAGGTGGGGCGTGATCTAACAGATCAGCTCAATCAACGCATCAATGGAGAGGCATCAATTCAACCCATGAAGGTTAGTTTGCCGAGTTATACCCAACTGGGAATGGCGTGTCTGTTGCCCCACCGTGAAATGCGTATTGATGAAGGTGGAACAGTCTATGTCGATGAAAAATCAACCCGTGGGATAATCAACCGAGAAGCTATTTTACAAGCGTATTGTCCTGAAGCCGTTTGTTATCGTCTAGGGGATTTCATGGATTGGTCGCCTAGTGAGGCTGATGAGAAGTTCAAGCGCAAACGTTTGGTTTATTTATATCATGATGTAATTGATGCGACGGGGGATACAGCAAAAACCGAGCGTGAGACGTATGAAGCGGTCGAACGAACGATTGCGGCCTTAAAGGATGCGGTGGACAAGCTCTCTCGTCTTCAGGCTAAGCGGATCTTTATTACCGCTGACCACGGCTTTTTATTTCAATATAATAAAGTGGAAGCGGACGCTAAGGTCAAGGCGGTCACCGGTGAAATCTATGATAAGAATCGACGCTTCGCTTTAGGAAAGGGCTTAACTGTTCCGGAAGGGGCTATTCGCCTACCAGAAGAAGCAGTCATCCTTA
The DNA here is from genome assembly GCA_003512645.1 of Desulfosporosinus sp. Classification (GTDB taxonomy): domain Bacteria; phylum Bacillota; class Desulfitobacteriia; order Desulfitobacteriales; family Desulfitobacteriaceae; genus Desulfosporosinus. The sequence continues at coordinate 26,208 of DOPS01000280.1, read as the reverse complement.
ATTGTGAGGCAGTGATCACTAAAGGGTTAAACCGTTTTATCGGAGCAGGGGGGTTGCAATTCATTCACGGTGGAGCCATGCCCCAAGAAATGGTTATTCCATTGATTGATTATCGCCGCACTGCCGATGCCGAGCTGGTCGACATCAATGTGGCAACTCCAGATAAGATCATTACGAACTATCGACAACAGGTAACTTTCTACCAAGAGAAAAGGATATCCAACGATGTATTGCTACGACAAGTTAAGATGGCTTTTTATAAGAATGGCGAGAGAACTTCTAATGAAGTGATCTATACGTTTGACTTAACGGGCGAGGCGATGGAGCGGAATGTCTCAGTTTTATTCACCTTGGCAGAAGGTCATTATGCGCTAGGAGAAACATGCACGTTAAGGATTGAGACGATTCGAGCGGGTAAGGTCGAGCTTTATCGTGATGAAGTGTTCACACTCAGAATGTACCAGGCGCTTTATTAAGAAGTAACATATAAAAATAATTTGGCAAAGGCAAATAAAGATCATCCAACGTGCAAGATCTGATTTTCGACGGGGTAGGGGGTACAACTGTTGATTAAAGTTGGTGATATCATCCAAGGTCCCTATTGGGCGGAAACAGTAGAAATAAAGAAATGTGAACCCATCGATAAGATCCTCTTCTTAGTAGAGGCTATTGGTCGCCAGACGAGAGAGTATTATGAAAGCTATCTGGAGTTAGAACAGCTTGAGTCGTTAGAATTATTACAAGAAAACCTTAATCCTGTTGCTACCCTCGATCAAATCAGTCATTACTTACGGTACCATGTTCTCAAGCTAGATGAACGATATTCTAAGTCAAGGATGCGAGGAAACCAACAGATTATACCTTTACCCCATCAAATTGAAGCTGTTTACAGCCGAATGTTGCAAACCCCACAGGTGCGTTTTTTGCTGGCGGATGACCCAGGTGCAGGAAAAACAATTATGGCGGGAATGCTTATTCGAGAATTATTGGCTAGACAAAGTGTCGAGAGAATCCTGATTCTTGTACCCCCCCTGGTGCTCCCTCAATGGCAAGAAGAGTTAAGTGAGAAGTTTGGTGAAGAGTTTAAGATCATTTCTCGCACTACGCTACGTGAATCTGGTAATCTCAATCCATTTGATCAACACGACAATTGCCTGGCCTCACTTTACTGGGCAATGCGTGAGGATGTCAAAAACTATTTGATCCGTTCTAAATTCGATCTGATCATTGTGGATGAAGCGCATAAAATGGCGGCCTACACTCATGGGGTAAAGCAGCGAAAAATTCAAAGAACTAAGATGTATCAACTTGGGGAAGTGCTCTTGCGAAATGCAGAACACTGTTTGTTATTAACGGCTACCCCGCATAAGGGAGATAAAGAGAACTTTCGCCACTTAATGAACCTCATAGACCATGATCTGTTTTCGAACCTCAATACCAGCGACTCTTTGTATGAGAAAACCAATCCCTTTATCATTCGTCGCTTGAAAGAGTCTATGGTCACCTTTGATGGTACGCCCTTATTTCCTAAGCGGACCACTCAAACCTTAGCCTTTAATTTGTCCATTGATGAATTAGAGTTATATAACGATGTCACGTCCTATGTCAGTGAGCATTTTAACCGGGCCAAAAAGAATAATAATCACAGTACGGCATTTGCTATGATGCTCTTGCAACGAAGGCTGAGCTCGTCTATTGAGGCGATTTATTTATCGTTGGTACGGCGTAAAGAACGGCTTGAAGATGTCCTGAAAAACGAGCTGAAACAAGTCCGTGTTTTCTCCATTGAGGAGTATGAAGAGGCCACAGTTGAAGAACAAGATGAACTAGAGGGCGTTGCGGAGGGCGAAACGGATGCGATTGACCTCTATGAATTGCAGCTAGAAATCAATGAATTGACGGATTTAATTAGAAAGGCCAATGGAGTTCGCTTGAGTGATGTGGAGCGAAAATATCAAGAGTTAGAATCTACCTTGTTTGGACCAGAGGGCCTTTTAGCCAAAGGAGAAAAAATTCTTCTTTTTTCGGAGGCCAAAGATACCCTGAATTATTTAGAACGGCGCTTACTTGATCGGGTACCATCGGTGGCAAAAATTGTAGGGGATTTCTCAATGGATCGACGTCGGGAAGAAATTGAAAAGTTCCGGGGTGACGTCCAGATTATGTTGGCAACCGATGCTGGTGGAGAATCAATCAACCTTCAATTTTGTAATCAGTTGATTAATTACGATGTTCCATGGAATCCGAACAGACTCGAGCAGCGTATGGGGCGTATTCATAGAATTGGGCAAAGGAACGAAGTCTTTGTCTTTAACCTTGTGGCAGTGAACACTCGCGAAGGGGAAGTCATGAAACGTCTATTAGAGAAGCTTGAGCAAATGCGCGTTGATCTAGGCCAGGAGCTTGTCTACGATTTCATTGGAGAAGTTCTGGAAGAAGAGGAGATTGATCTGGCAAGCCTCATGGAAAAAGCTATTTCTGGAAGAGAAAATCTTGATGATCTGATCGCTCAGATGGAAAAACGTTTATCAGAAGAACATCGCCGGCTCCTGGAACAAGCTCGAGAAGAGCGGCTCGATGATCAAAGCTTTGATCTCCCAGGAGTGAGGCGTTCCTATAATGAATTATCCCTGGAAAGCATACCTGCGCGTGTCTACGGACAGTTTGCTTTAGAACAATTACAGTCAACACGTTTGAAATTGAATCTATCAAATGATAAGTCTATCATTCGTATAGATCGTATTCCTAAATCTGTGCGAGACTTTAGCAAAAAGCATAAGATCCATTTCAGTGATGAAGGAACGTACCGGTTTACGGTCAAGGAAGATAAAGAGACTGAAGATTTATTACTTTTAGCCAATGATCATCCACTCTATAAGTTAGCCTTGGCTTATGCCGAGCAAGATGTCCAACGAATATCACTGCCGACTTGCAGTATAAGGTGTAAAGTGAACGAACCTATGACTGTTGAGTTGAATGAAATTAGTTTTGTGAATGGGCAAGGACGGGAATTAGAACGCAGCTTGCTGTTGCTGGCCAAGCGGGCTAATGGTGCCTATATTCGCTTGTCCCCCTATTGGCTGTTTAGTGACACGATCAAGGGGACGGAGATCGGCATATCTGAAGACGAAACCTTTAAGGGAGAAGTCATTAAACAAGCACGTCTACAGTTAATCACATTGCGTCTAGGCCGTGAAGAGTTACTGAATCGCAAAAGTCAATTTTTAAGACGTTCATTTGATACCCAAATGACGACCCTTTATGAGCGCCTGCAAAGATATCAGACTGAAGATGTCGCACATAAAAATAGTGCTCTGATCAACCAGACCATCAGTCAGATTGAGGATCTAGAAGAGCGTCGCCATGATCGATTAGAGGAAATCGAGAGGGAGCGTAGCATACAATTACGTTCTGTGAAAAAGGTAGCACAATTTAAGGTGCAACCCTATGAAGATTCACCCTATAGCCGTTTAATTCCCAATGATTTTGAAAGCATCGTTAAAGATTATGAAACCCACCAAGGCAGGCTTAATCTGAAAAGGATGGATGCATATGGCTTGGTTGATTTTATCAGCGAAGATACTGAAGGTGTTAGTCGATATATTATCTTGACGTCGAATGAAGGGGAGCTTAGCCAAGATTTAATGGAGCAGGATTATGGTTTGATTAGGGAGCATGTTTATGTTTATAGGGTGGCGGGTGAGAGGATCGCTTATGAGGTGCGATTAATTGATATTATTTGATTCAGGCGGGATACCTGTGTTGTTTCACTTTGGCGGTTGGGGCATTGTATAGAAGCTTGTTTTCAATTGAATTGATGCCCAAACGCAACACCACAAAGGTATTACAAAGTAAATAAGGCACAAAGTTGAGTCGTTTTAAGAGATATTAGGAACTGAAATTTTGCAAGCGTATTATGATTGTTAGAGGAGGAATAGCGTTGAATTTTAAAGAATCACAATTAATAACATACGCAACGCCGCTTAGTGCAACTGAGGAAGAACGTTGTAAAAACGCAATTCGTATGATTAGAGACGCAATGAAATTGGTGGGATATACCGATAACAACAAAGAAATTCGTTCCTATGAAACTGACACATGGGCATTCTCATTAGACCTGCATGGTGACATGGGCAAGAAAATTGTTTTGCTGGTACAGGGCTCATATGCAAATAATACGAATATCCGTACTCAGAGTGACGTGGATGTTGCTGTTATTCTAGAGTCAACGTTTATTCCGGAATACAGAATTGAAGTAACAAAAAAGAGTTATAATTTTACTGATGGCACGTTCACTGCGCAGAAACTAAAAGACGAAGTTGAGTCTGCCTTAAAGAGGAAATTCAACGGTGAGGGTGTTGAACGCAAGGATAAATCTATTAAGGTTCATGGTAATAGTTATCGGGTGGATGCTGATGTTGTACCAGCTTATCGATTTAGAGATTATCGTGAAGATTATCACTTTGATGCCAATAATTATGTGGGTGGTATAGAAATAAGGCCAGACAGTGGGGGAAATATTATCAATTACCCTGAACAACATATTAAAAATGGTAGAGCTAAAAATAATGCTACAAACTATTGCTTTAAAAAGCACGTCCGTATTATGAAGAAAATGAAACAATTAATGCTTGATTACGAATATTCAAGTCCTAAAAATGTGTCATCTTTCGGGTTGGAATCCTTGCTTTGGAACATTCCAAATGCTGTTTACGCAAAATATCCTTCTGTCTATAGATACACATTTGATGAACTGATCATCCATCTTAGAGGTGACTTTGACAATTTTGGCACATGCAAGGAAGCAAATGGTATCAAAACGCTGTTTCCGACTACCTCAGACAGAGAGAATTATAAAACCTTTATAATAGCATTGAGTGACTTTTACCAATATGATATTCAGGAAGCCTAACTATGAGCGATAAACAGAAAGGATATATAAAATCTATCATAGTATTCGCTATCCTAGTGTTTTCCCTATGTTGTTACATAAAAGAACCAATCGTTTTTGCTAATTACACCAGTTATGCTGGATACGCTATAACTAGTACAACGTTACTATCAATCATTTATGTTAAATGGGGATGGCGTTGGAATCCTTTGGAGAAAATTCCGAGATTAAATCAAAATTACATCGGAAAGATAGAATACCGCTATAATGGTGTAGACGGAGAAAAGGCTACCAATATTCCGTTAAGCAAAGTTTATTTTCTACTCGTATTAAAATAATTACAGATGAAATAACAAGTGCATCGATATCTAGTGAGATAATCGAGGAAAATGGAGCCTATGTGATGTACTACACATACATAACGAACCCCAAAGGCAGACATGGTTATGAAAATCCCATGCAATATGGGACATGCAGAATCGAGTTAGACGATGTCGATCAACTAACCGGAAGATACTGGACTTCAAGAAATACAACAGGTGATATATATTTGAATTCCCGGCACAATCCCTCCCGGCCGGTCGGATTTGTTTCGTGATCCGACTCCAACACAAGTGGAACCGATTCTAATAATTGTGCGCCTCGAAGGCGCAACCAGGTGACAGGAACTGTCGACTGATTTTGCTTCGTGTTATAAGAAATGAGGGGAGGCCCCTCGGAACCACTATGCAGATGGAGGCTTCATCTTATGTACCCTTTTTCGTTCCTTTTAAATTAAAGAACTTAAACTGATTCATTATTTTCTTCGCAAGTAAAAATATCACTAAATGTAATCCGATTTTTCGAACAGCAAGTAGAACATGGGTAAAAATGTTTTCGGTATGTTGTCATCATCAGATGGACTATTCTGTTGTTCGTTGATAACATAAAATAAACTTTAACACCCTCATCGCTATTCGTGGAACTAGTCGTTCAGCAAAGGTAACTGGAACTCTACGCGGAACCAGATGCGAAAGAGGAGTAGATCCAAGGGCTTTTTCAATCAACAAACAAATTCTGGGTGTTGGTTGGCCAATCGATACAGCTTAACAAAGCATTAATTCGACATCATTTAACTTGCCATTCCCGACTTTAGTAGAGAGTGTGGCCTGATATTCTGTTTACATATGAGACGGACACGTTACGAAGAGGATACGCTGAGTACTGTGTAACAATTCATTAAATCGTATTCGGATTGTGAGAAAGCTGGGTGATAAAGTGGTAAAATACGGTGAAGGCTTAGGATATGAACTAGTAAAAGCTGTAATTGAAGGAGAGATCATTGAGCCAATTACTTTTCAGAAGGTTAAGGACTTTTGTAAAAGAAACGGAATTCCAGCAAGTGAAAATCATATGAGGGTCATACTTTCAAATGCAACGGAAAATACACATAGCCCAACATATAAAGTATATTTTGAACGTATTGGTAAAGGTGAGTATCGGATTCTTCCGAAAAACAGGCGTCAACCAAAGTATTTCTGGCTAAATATTGATTCTAAGGTTTATAATTGGGCCTTTTCAATTGTTAAGGTTGGCAGTAGACAACGTTATTCCAACTTAAACTCTGACAGAGGCAAACGAAAGAATGAAGGCTGCTTTAAGAACATACAGATAGGAGATCTTGTACTTGCGTATGAAACAGGTGAGACTAAAGCAGTTACTGCAATATGTCAAGTAGTGGATAAGTACGAAGAGAAAAATGAAATTTTCGTTGATTTTCAGAAAACCAGAGATTTTAACATATTTCTGGATCTGGATACTTTAAGGATAATGGAAAAGCTGAGTAATTGCGATATTATTAAGAATCACAGGGGGACGTTACTGGAACTTGAAAGAAAACATTATGACAGCATGGTAAAGATGCTGAATGAATTAAATTTTCAGCTGGATAATCATGATGAACTTAATAGGCAAGTCCAAAAGTCATTGGCGGATGGAAGTGAGGAGAGAAAGAAACGATTAGAAAGTAGAACGGTACTTATCCCTGAAACGCATGTGACAATATCAATAGTGTTTAAACGTAATCCTGATGTAATTGCAGAGGTTCTTGTCAGAGCAAACGGGGTTTGTGAAAAGTGTAAAAAACCAGCACCGTTTATTAGGAGATCTGACGGTACTCCATATCTTGAAGTTCATCACATTATAAGATTAACAGATGGCGGTGAAGATACCGTTGATAATGCAATAGCTGTTTGCCCGAATTGTCATAGAGAAGTACATTCGGGATAATAATTCATTTATATAGATACCTGTATCAAATATTCAAAGCTGTGAGCCATATTGTTAAGCAAGTTAATTGGGTAACAATATTCAAATATAAAAGCACCCGCTTGCCTGCCCGCATTCGAGTGCTTTTGTGTAGCCTTTCGGTTACAGCTTAAGTTTGCCAGAACAGATGTTCCATTACAAGGCTTTTATATTATTTTCATTAACCTTTAAACATGGCTAGGAACCCCCCAAATTTACTGAAGGTAATCCCAAAAAACTCCGAAGCTTTACTTAAATCCATAACAATCCATTCTCCAGATTTATGAGCTTCCAAATCCTCAGGAAGTTCTTTTAATATTCGGTCGGCCTCCCACGTTTGGCCAGCGTTGAATCGAAGCTGATTATGTTTTTTGCTAATATCAAAGGCCTTACGATTGATTTGCCATGCGGTTTTGATTTTCTTAATCGCCTGGGAACCAGTGACCTTTTCGGAGAAATAATCATCGAGGGTCAGTATGCGTACATAGTTTGGAACCTCAGAGGAGTGTTCCGAGATAATTTCATCTAAGATTTTTGAGGATACTTCCAAAATATCTGGAGCTTCTTGATCTTCATCATTCTTTAGGACATCTAACAACTCGGGAATTTTCGCAATCATTCTCCTTAAATACTCTCGGTAAAAGGCTGTTCCGATATTTCTTTGAACACGCCTCACAGTACTTGTTCTCATGAGCTCGGTATTTTTAAGTCCGGCTTGAACGTGACAAATGACTGTTCTCCGGACAACCTCGGCAGCAACAGCTTTTACATCTTCGTTGGCGCTGATTACCACGGCTGGATAGGTAGTTATATTATCGACCACTCCAAAATCATCGTTTTTTATGGTCTCAATTGCGTGTTGTGAGAATCGTGCCTGTGTGAGGTCATCTACAATGATCGGAGCACCCTGAACTGTTCTTTTTAACCCATCAATCGTTGATCGTGTAAAATCAGGAGCTGAGATTTTGGTCTTTTGTCCAATCATCATTTTTAATAGTGTTTCTAAAAAAGTTGTCTTCCCAGCTTTACTTTGACCATACACTAAACCAAAAACAGGGTAGGGCAGGAGGTTCTGGTTATATTTCACTGCCATATCCCGCATAATGGCCATAAATGGCGTTGTGAAAAACCAATTCGCGAAAGCATAGTATTTAGATTGCATCCCTTCGGTATCACCATGAAATTTTTGATATCCCGCCATGTACTCAAGAAACAAATCCACATCATTTCGGATTTCCTTTGTCGTCGGGCTTAAATCTAATTTAGTTTCATTAAGAGTAACCTGCATGAGTGGAATATCTATGAACAGTTGAGGATGTTGGCTCCGTAACTCCTTTTCCTGCACAGCAGCGCCGATCAGTCTACGCCTAGTTTGCACGACAATCTCAGGCGACAAGATTTGCTTTCCTTTTTTATCGGGTTTAGGCATAAATGGAGTGAATTTATTGGCTAAGTTTTTTACATCAAGAACGAATTTGACATCGTCTTTATACTCTGTGTCGGGTTCGATGACCAAGGCCTTTTTCAATTGGATTGTTCTCATAATCGGAATCTCGTCAACCTTCTCCAAATCATCTGCAACTGTTAGTGAAGGAATTGAGATATTATCAGAACTCATTTCCTTCAATTCATTAAAACTATTTTTATACCAGTCAAAGGCCTTATCTCCATCGATATAGCTAATGTTTTCCCTTTGCTTTCCAGAAAAAGCGGAATAGGACATATTGGCAGAGCCGGTAATGACACGCTTTTTCCCATCAGTAGATTCGAGCAGATAAATCTTTTCGTGGGATAATTTCTTTCGAGCTACAAACATTTTCAAAGAACCGTTATCTATTTTGGCAACCAAATCAATCTTAGTTTTACTCGATGTTAATCTCAAACGTTCGATTGTTTTCAATTGGTGAGCCATGATTTCCTGTAAACTATAGGTCATTACATCCTCAAACCCAAAGATAACTTCGGCATATTGGAATGTCTCCAATAAATCACAGATAAACTTCATCCCAGAGGAATAGGTGATGGCATACATTTTATCAAAACCTTTGAATAAATCCTTCCACTGCACACTTTTTGCTTCGACAAACTCCATCTGTACTACATCAATTCGATTACCGGATCGCGAAGGTTCGCTAAAAAGGTTTATTTCAGTATCTTGTTCTAAAGGATCGAAAAGGCTTGCGCTCATTCACTCATTTTCCTTTCAGCTATGTAGTAAATCTAGAAATCCTTCTAATTTTGGATTACTTAATTTTTGATAACCAAGATATCCCTTCACAAGGAAGGGGCGCTTGCCAAATAAATGGCATAAAGGCGTGGTGAAGTTACGGGACCTTGCAGCTAAACTAATGGGGATTGAACATTATGGGTGTATGGTTAGAAGTCAAAATATTCATACTTTATGCGTCCTAATTGTATCACATCGAAAAGACAATAAAATGATCAATGGCAACTGTATGCTTGCATGTTCAAAAATTTGTCAACGTAAGGTGATTGTACTTAAATCTAAGGTGGTGGATTGAAATGGCAATTGAGAACTGGCAAAAATTATTGGAATACATAAGCTATTTCGAGGATGAGAGTCTTGATTTGTATATGTCGCACAGGCCATCTGAAACCAACGATGGTGTGCTCGAAATGGATTACCCAATTTACGATGAAAAACTACATAGCTTTATCAAGGACGTCTATGATAGTGATTTGCTAATTAATAACTACTTCGATTATCTGGAAAAAAATCAGATCGACACTGGCAAAATAAACATTTATATTGCAGAAGCCGATATTCAACTCCTGCGGGCAATTCTCACACATTCTGTTCGTGGGGAAAGGTTTTGTGATGGGTTTTGGGGACAGGTGATAAAGGAGAAGATTTTCTTAAATGTTTTATATAGACTACGGGAGTTATCAGGCTTAAAGTGATTTTTTTGGCACAAGAAGCCTGGGCTTGACTATTTAAACAGTCAGCTCGGCACGTGAATTCCTTAGTTTAGTAGAGATGTTTAATAGATACGAGATAGAGTGGAATGACAAAAATAGTGGGCATTAGCGAAACAATCTCTTTTATCTCAAATGTAATATGGAAAAGATGGGAGGGGTAACTGTGGTTTCACATGATTCTCTTAAGAAAATGTGTCTGGCACCAGAACTTGGCAAAGCCTATTATCGACCTTTTATCTGCAAGGGTGAGTTATCTAAGGTAGACATATTCTTTGTGGGGATTAACCCAGCGACTCCAATATTCCCTATGGACATGGAAATAGATAAGTACGTCGACTTACTTCTAAACTACGAAGAGTTTATGGATTTTTACAAAGCGAGTAGATTAAGCCAGGATAAGGATGAAGTATCTCGTACCCGAATCGGTATGAATTCATTTTTTTCTTGGCTCTCTAACTATACAGACGCATCGATTCTTGAAACGGATGCTATTCCTTACCCGACTGCCAATCTAAAGGCCCTTAAAAAGGAACCTAAGTTTGTGATAGAGAAAGGTAAGGATATATTTTATAGTTTGGTCACGGAATTTAAGCCAAGCTTGATAATTCTACATGGCAAGAAAACGGTGGATCAGTCAGTTGATATTTTTATTAGTCGAGGATTGATCGCTCCCAATACGATAAATGTTGAACAGTCAATAGTGGGAATGGAGCTGCAAGCTCCGTTGATACAATTCAAATATTCTAATGGAAAGGCGGGAGTAATTATGGCTTGTCGTCACTTCCTATACTACGGAAGTAAAGGAGATTCTTTTGAACCATTTAGGCGAAAGGTATTAGAAATTCTTAAAAGAGACCTTTTTCATTTACTTAAGTAATCAGAAATTCGTGTAGAAAGAGTGAAGTTAAGTACAGAAGAGAAGAAGGAGTAGTAGGATGCAAAACAGATATGTCGGTGATATTGGAGATTTTGGTAAATACCATCTACTAAAAACATTGTGCATGGGAAATAGCACCGAATTGGATTTATCATTGGGAGTCGTTTGGTATCGTGTACCAGATGAAAATCACAACGATGACGGAAAACACATTCGCTATTTAGAGCAGACAACGTCTAATCTAGCACGTTTCAGAAGTGGTGATCCAGCTCTTTATGATTCGCTATCTGAGATCATTAAGGCAGGTAAAAGAGATGTTTCGATAATTCAAAAGTTCAATGTGCTACCAACAAAGACTGTTTTCTATGAGACGCCCCTTAGTTATGAGGGCATGTCTAACAATAGTCCTGCTGCTCGAAACGAACGGATCAGTTACAGAAACCGATGGAGTAGCAAAGCGCTTGAGGCGACGTTGGGGTGCGACGTGATTTTTGTTGATCCTGATAATGGGTTAGAGGTAAAGTCTGTTAAATCTCATCAAAAGACCGGGCCAAAATATACATTCTTTGAAGAATTGGTTCCCTTCGTAAAGCGCGAACAAAGTTTGGTTATCTATCATCATTTATGCCGAAGTGGACCAGCCGAAGTTCAGATGAAAGAAAGGTTAGATCAGTTGAAGGAAAAACTCGGTGTTGATAACATTTTCGCGCTGCTTTACAAGCGAGGTACATTGAGGGCATTCTTCATTGTCCCTTCATCAGAACATATTGGACTATTAAGGGCTAGGGGAATTCGTTTAACTCAGATTTCGCCTTGGAAAGAGCATTTTTTTGTTTTTGACTGACACTTTTTTAATATGAAAGAGGTTAACGCGTTCGAGAATTTTAGTAACTTAGAAATACTATATGGGGGTATTTGAAATGCCCCAGAGGCCATCGTAGACAGCTGCGGTTTTAAGGGCTTACATTTTCATTGGAGTAAGATGAGTAACTGAAACATGAGGCCCAGGAGTCTATGGACTCCTATAACGTGTGTATCTTATGTTTTACTAAAACAACGGAGATGAGGACTGGATAAAGAGGAATAACTAATATAGAACGCTAATCAGAACGATCTCATTGGTAACGAGGCCTGATGCCTAAATATTAAAAAGTAGTTATGTCTATTATGCGACGTGTGACACTGCGCATAAAATTAAGAAGGTTAGCACTGTGTTCTGGGAATTTATAAAATGGGGGATAATGCTTATGGGTTCAATGATCACCTTGGGGATCGATAAATTTGAGATAGATTGGGGAAAGAATAATTCCTTTACAGATCATTCGTGTTTGTTTCAACGATTTGACGTCATGCAAATTCCTTATTATTATGCTGATGATATTGTTGAAATGAAAGAAGGATTCTCACGAAAGTTAGGCTCTCTAAAGAAACGGTTGGATCTGTTGGGGTATTCCTTTCAGTCTTTAAAAAGGAGATATGTAGAGCATCTTCAAATGATGCCTAGCTATTATTCAGAGGTTACAATTTCTTTTGAACAATTTCTTTCAGCTATTAGTTCAATAGACCTTCAAAAAATAGTACTTGACCCTAATTGTTGTTATGATTGTGATTTGGGTGAGTTTGTTAGTCGTTATATTTTTGCTGATCCTGAATTATCCCAATACTTACCAGAAGGTATTACTATTGATAAGGATTTAGGCACTTTTTTTGAAAACTTGGATCCATATATTACGTTAAGGTTACTTGCTGAGAAAGACGAAAATGCAGATTTCCTTGTTCAGTGGCGTTACGCTGATATTGTGGAAGGAGGATGGGTTAGCTTTGACGAGGTGTTCATCCCGCTATCTGATACGTCAAAGATATTAGTCGTTACAGAAGGTTCTTCTGACTCCTTTATTATTAAGCGTTCAATAAATGCGCTTTATCCTGATATCTCGGACTTTTTCTACTTTGTGGATATGGAAGAGAATTATCCATTTACGGGAACAGGCAACCTATTCCGGTTTTGCCAAGGACTATCAAGAATAAAGATACAAAACAATATTCTTGTGATATTTGATAATGATGCAGCGGGAATTGAGAAATTTGAAAAATGTCGAGATTTATCCAGGCCAAAGAATTTGCATATATGCAAGTTGCCCGATCATGAATATTTTTCAAGCTTCAGAACGATAGGCCCGAATGGAGAGTCTGTTGAAGACATTAATGGCTCAGCCGTTGCAATCGAATGCTTTCTGGACATGAGCAAAATTAGTTCAGCTATAAGTTATTTGCGTTGGACATCATACAATCGTGAATTAGATAGGTATCAAGGTGAACTCGAAGGTAAAGACGCACTAGTGCGAGCCTTCAGAGGGTCCAATTTGACAGACGGTAGTTATAATACGGATAGACTTCGGTTTCTTTTGGATTACTTAGTCGATCAATGGGTGACCAATGCTTCTTAAAGCTTCTATTATCAAAACACAAGAACGTAATCTTTAACGTATTGGGAAAGAGTAGAACAGACAGAAGAAGGTGTGATATTGTCAAGAATAGCGTTAATATCATGTACAAGTCTAAAAGAAGACTACGATTGCCCTGCTGTTGAGCTATATTCCAAAAGCCCGACGTTTCGACTTGCCTATGCATATGCGGAAATTGTTGCAGACGATATTTACGTACTTTCTGCAAAATATGGACTTGTATCGAAAGATCAGGTCTTAGCGCCATACAATGATACGCTCTTAGATAAATCTGAGGATGAAAAGAAAGACTGGAGCAAGAACGTTTTAGCACAGCTAAAAGACATAGCATCCCTTGAAAAGGATGAGTTTATTATTCTGGCAGGCAATAATTATTGCAAATATCTACTACCCAGTATCATAAACATTTACCTGCCTTTAGAAGGCAAACGGCAAGGGGAAAGGCAATCTGCACTTCAACGTTTAATAGCCTATGAGCGTGAAACAAATCTGTGCAAAGCGGTTCATCTGTTATTTAATAGGATGCCCAGAATGGATTATCAAATGATTGCTAAGATTCCCTTTGAAGATGGAATCTACATAATGTTCGAGAAAGGTCAAAAACAGGGGGAACTCGATAGGATTGTAAGAGTGGGGACTCACACCGCGGAGGGTCGCTTAAAGGCAAGATTAAAAGACCATTTTATCAGTCAAAATAAAGACGGAAGCATTTTTAGGAAAAATATTGGCAAAGCTTTGCTCAGTAAGAATAATGATCCATATCTCGATCTTTGGACACTGGATATGTCCAACAAAAAGAACACAGCCACCATCGACAAAGTAAAAGAGGCGGAAATCGAAACCGCCGTTAGTGATTACTTGCATAATAATATATCCTTTGTGTGCTTTCCCATTAATAATAATGAAGCTAGACTGCGGATTGAAGAAGCATTGATTTCACTTCTGAATTGTTCAGATGATTTTTATCCGGATAATAACTGGCTCGGCAAATCTAGCCCTGTAGATAGAATAAGCCGGAGTGGTTTGTGGTTAACCCAGGGACTCGATGCGGAGCCGTTGTCAGTTGAGGAGTTTGGATTTATTAAGGATAGTATTAGATTTGGGCAGATGCCGCATACGAAGCATTTAACGATGAATAAGAAAAAAGCTACTTCAGTTTTGCCCAAAATGGTGAAGCACTCAACGACGAATCTATCAGTGTCAGAAGTAAGGAACTATATATCCAATCTTTTGCAGCAAAAAAAAGCAGCAGGGGAAAGCACTTATATTTTACGAGCGGGCGATTTACAAAAGGAGTTGGGGCTTGTAAATGCGACTCCAACGGTTTGCGATGCAATGACTAAGAAACTTAACTATGAGTATGATATTATTTTTGCGCCGCCCAAAGGGAAGTCGACAAAACTGACAGTAAAGTACTATTTATGATTGTAGATAATAGAGCTACCCAGAAATGAACTACTATGGTCGTGATATCGTATATTTAAGATTTTCAACAGATCCACTAAGAGCGTATTGAAAGGGAAAGAGGTGGCGTAATGTCAGTACTAGATTCAAAGCAGCTCAGAAATGGGCAAAGCTACCCCGAAATATACAGGAACTTATAGAAAACAATGTATTCTGTTCAGCTTGCGGAGTAACTACTATTATCAAGTACTCTTTGCATGATGACGGAATATTTGGCGTCCTACTTAAGGGCAAATGTAAGAAATGTGGTCTGAACGTAGCGAGGCTTGTTGAGGATGAATAAGAGCCGAAAGCTCAAGCTTGATAAAAATTACAATCCAATTCCAACGAATGTAGGCGATGAAATATATCCTAATGGAATTTTTAACTTTAATATTTCAAAGATATTAGAACATATCACAGCAGGGAAACTTGAAGCTGAAATAGAGTTGATCAAGGTTAGTGAGTGGTTCAAGAGACATATTCGTGGTTCTGTAAACGAGGATCATCTGCCAAAGGTGGATATAACTAAGCCGATATTACAGGCAGAAATCCGACCAGGTGTGTTTGAAATAATCGATGGAAACCATCGAATCGAAAAAGCTTGCCGTAATGACGTGGAGTTCTTGAATTCATATAAGCTTAAAGGAGAGCAGCTTGTAGCCTATTTTGCTGATGTGCGAGGGTATAAAGCCTATGTAGAGTATTGGAATTCAAAGCTGTGAGCCTGATTGTAACAACGATTTGTTTTCGCCTTTTGGAATAGTGGTGATGAGGGAGGGGTTGATTTATGCGATCCAGATACTTGACCAAATCCCGATATAAATTGGGATTAGAATGTCCAACAAAACTTTATTATACGGGGAAATCCGAATACGCTAATCAAAATCTAGAGGATACGTTTCTGCTCGCTTTGGCTGATGGAGGATTCCAAGTCGGAGAATTGGCCAAGTGCTATTTTCCTGGCGGGCATGATATTAAGACACTGGATTATGACGAGGCACTACGTCAGACAAATGACTTGCTGAAGAATGATCAGGTTATCATCTATGAAGCGGCTGTTCGCTTTGAAACGCTTTTCATCCGAGTTGATATTCTAATCAAGAATAAGAACCACATCGAGTTAGTAGAGGTCAAAGCGAAATCGGTTGACACGGATTCTGAAGAAGCTTTTCTGACTAAAAACAGGTCGATTACCTCATCATGGAAACCCTATCTAGAAGATGTTGCTTTTCAGAAACATGTCATCCGATCTGCCTTTCCAGCGTATGCCGTTTCTGCATATCTGATGATGGCCAATAAAAATGCCCTATGTCCTGCGGACGGGCTTAATCAGAAATTCAAAATCACCAAAAATAAAAACGGGAGAAAAAGTGTTTTGGTAGCTCAAACTCTATCTGAGGAAGATCTCTCCGAACAGATTCTGGTCAAGGTCAAGGTCGATGACAGTTGTGACTTAATCTATTCCGAAGAGGTCATTGTCGGTCCGAAACCAATTAGTTTTGTTGAACATGTGAATTTATTGGCTAACTACTATGTCAGAGACGAAAAAATAGTTTCGCTGCCTTCTACTTGCTGCGTTCATTGCGAGTTCAAAGCGACTGACCAAGAGAGGGAGGTAGGCATGAAAAGCGGCTTTCATGAGTGCTGGAAGGAAGGTCTGAACTGGTCCGACGAGGATTTCAAGGATTCAACCATGTTCGAAATCTGGAATTTTCGAAAAAAGGACCTATGTCTAAATGAAGGACGCATCAAACTATCGGACATTTGCAAAGAAGATATTTCACCAAAAGATGATGACAATCTGGGTATATCCTCTAGTGCTAGGCAATGGCTGCAAGTAACAAAAGCTCAAAGCCATGACGCGACTCATTGGATCGATTCAGAAAATCTATACCGTGAGATGAGTGCGTGGGTTTATCCGCTACATTTCATAGATTTTGAAACCTCCATGGTTGCGATTCCCTTCAATAAAGGGAGACGTCCTTATGAAGGAATTGCCTTTCAGTTTTCCCACCATGTCGTGCAAAAAGACGGGCGGATTGAACATCGCGGACAATATCTTAACACCGCACCAGGGGTATTCCCCAACTATGGTTTTCTCAGAAGTCTGAAAAACGAATTGGACCAGGATCAAGGGAGCATTTTCCGATATGCTGCGCATGAAAACACGTACTTAAATATGATTTATCGGCAATTGGGGGAAGACCAAGAGGATATACCAGACAGGGAGGAACTCTGTAACTTTATTCGCACCATTACAACTCCAGTAAAAAAGAGTAAAGAGTGGGTGGCAGGGCCCCGCAATATGATCGATATGTGCGAACTTGTCAAACGATATTATTATGATCCCGCCACGAAGGGCTCGAATTCCATTAAGCAGGTTTTGCCAGCGATTCTGAATAGTTCACGATTCCTACAAGAAAAATACGCCAACCCTATTTATGGCGCCGATGGTGGTATCCCAAGTTTGAATTATCGAAACTGGAAATGGATTGAGTATGTCGAAGACAGGGTCCTTGATCCCTATAAACTATTGCCTAATATGTTTCAGGATATTTCAGAAAAAGACTTCGCAGTGTTGAGCGATAGTGATGAGTTGCGTGATGGAGGGGCTGCGTTAACAGCTTATGCTCGAATGCAATTCGAAGAGATGTCGGAATATGAACGTACGGAAATAGAGAAAGCATTGTTGAAGTATTGTGAGTTGGATACTTTAGCAATGGTTATGATTTACGAGGGCTGGAAGGATTTAGTTTACCCGAAATAAGAAAAGGTTTTAAAGAAATTCATCAAATCGTCTCCCGAGGATTATAATCACAACGCCGGTGAGATTCAAAGCGCGGTGGAATTGCAGCATCAGTAAACGGGGGGAGCATCAAGAAAAACAGGTAGTTTCTTATACCGAACAACCAATGCGGATGACCTAGTAGAACTCTGTAAGAACAAAGGTGGGGAACAACGGATCAAAGGAATCCGGAATGATGAATTCATTCAACAGGCTGCAGGAGAAGTGAGCAAAATAATTGTAGCTTGGGGAACAGCCCTTAAGGGATTTGAAAGGATCTATATCCGTCGGATCAAAGATGTACTTCGCCTTTTAAACCCACTGCCGATTACTTATGTCGATAGAGTATCCGAGAAAGGTCCCTATCCTTTACATGGTCAAGTCTGGGGCTACGAGATGGAGTTGAAAGACTGGAAGTTGGCTTAGTGCGCCGTCAGTTGCTCTAGGGTGGCGGGCAGCCGCCCTTCTTTGATTGGCGCATTACACATTTTGACAAGCTGAAAGTAGCGTTAGAAGTATGTGATACCTAGTAATCCTTTGAAAGGAGAATCCCCACTTATGCCACTGGAAATAATCCGAAACGATATAACAAAAATATCCGTTGATGCAATTGTCAACGCCGCAAATACTGCCTAAGTTCTGGCTTGGTAAGTGTTGGTAAAGAAAAAGGTAAAGTTGGCAGGAATGATCCTTGTCCATGCGGTAGTGGCAATAAGTACAAAAGATGCTGTGGAAAGTAGAGCTAAAGAAGGTGCGCAAGCCCGGGCGCGTAGTGAGCGCTGCGAGGTTGTTGAGTGAGTGGGACTGCGGGGTTAATCTCCGCTTTCCCCCTTTTTTCGGGAGGAAGGAAGCTTCTGGCAGGTTAAAGCCTGCTCTGTGTCAGGTATTGGACTTATAATTAGGAGCCGTTTGGTTTATTGTCAAAATAATTTAGGAATATAAGGATGAAAATAGTCGTATCAGAAACGAATAACAGCAATTTTGTTTCTATATTAACCAGTTAAATAAATAGGTTCGTTTTTATAAATCATGGTATAATTAGATATATCCTTTGTTTAGGAGTGATTATGAAGGCAATTAAAATTCAAAATAAAGATGTTCTAGAAGCGGTCAATTCAGGTTCATTATATATCGAAATTGGTAACCGAAAGTTTTTATTATTCGAAGTTGAACAATACAATGATGCTAATGTTTATGAGGTGACTGATACCGAAGAAGAACAACTGTTAGTAGAAGCTTTGGAAGGAGAAAACCCAATCCTTTCTGATTTAGAAATAGACATAATTTTGGGTTTTTCTAGAGAAGCATGAGAATACATTGGAGAAGATCGGCAGTTGATTCACTAATATTTCTTGATAAATGGAGAAGAGAAATAGAACTTACACCTATAGCATCATTTTTAAGGGGGCACATCAATAATTATTTCCAAGGACAGGACTTTTCCGTATATGTCCCAGGAAAAGCTGTTGTACTTAAAGGTTACCCCGTTAATTTAAGAATGCTGCTCATATCTGTTGGAAAATCTGAGCCATATAAGGTTTTTTATCGTATTACAAAAGATGATATTGAAATATTCCTGGTTCGTCACCCTCGGCAAAATCAAATGTTTTAACTCTAAGCGCATATTATCACTAACTTACAGAGTATGAATTTAACAAATTAAACGAGTTGTAGGGCGATTACGTCATATGAGCATTTGCTTCAATAAAAGCAGGTGCTTTTTACTTTCGGAAAAAGATTTTAGACAATGTGTACCCATTGCCAAGACAATATGTACCAAGGAAAGGAACAATATACATTGGCCTAGAAATTGTTGCCTAACTAAAGTAAATGCCAATACCCTATTGGCAGTGAATCGTTTCGGGATTTGCTTTAATTAGGATACAATACAGAGCGAATAATCTTGTCAAAATCTTCTCAAATCGTTGCACCTTCTGAAAATACCGATACTATGAGACGATAGCCAATTAACCGTGCAAGCGGTTAGCAGTTGCATACTAACTCAGGTCAAGGTGAATTTGTGAGAAAAAATATTAGAATTATTGGACTAAGCGCTGAAGCTTTTAGGTTCGGTGCCTGTTTATATCTGGGGCTTGGATTGGGTGTTATAATAAGAATTATGAAGTTATTGCAATAAATTAACAGCGTTGGCGGGAGGAGCATACAGAATGGGTGAGGTAAAGGTTACGGAGCTTAAGAAGTTTTTGGCAAGCCTCAATGAAGTTCAATTAAAAGGAGAAATCACAGAGCTATTTAAACTCTTTCCGGCTGTAAAAGAATATTACAAAGTCAAGTTAGATCCTGCGGGTGAAAAGGATATTCTAGAAAAGTACAATAAAATTATCGAGGATGAATTTTTCCAGGACAGAGGACTCGGGAAATTGCGTTACTCAGTAATGAAAAAGGCTTTGGAGGACTTTAGGAAGATTTCACGGTCACCAGAGAACATAGCAGAATTAATGATTTCATATGCGGAAAACGGAGTTGAGTTTACCGATGAGTATGGTGATATTGACCAAAAATTTTACAATAATATAGAGGGTATGTACGAAAAAGCCTTAAAGTTTGTTTTTGAGGAAAATCTTAATCAACAATTCCAGGACAGATTTAGGAAGATCATGGAGGCTAGTGACGGTATTGGTTGGGGGTTTTCGGATGGTTTATGCGATTTATATTATGCGTACTATGAGGATGAAGGTATAATAAAGCTACAAAAAGATGAAAAAGAACCAGACAATTTGAGGTCAATAGAAATAAAGCGTTCCGAAAATAATTATAACGAGCAGGAAAGACGAGTTAACGAATTTATTATACGTTGTGGTGGCAAGGATGACTCGAAAATTGAGGATGCTTGGTGCGAATATCTTGAGGAAAACCTCCAGTTTCCATTTTCGGCCGAAATTATTGATGATCCTGGCCCTTTGGAAGTAGGTGACATTATTAAAGTTACGGATATTGAAGGTATCTTTGATTTATACGGTATTGTTGTAAATGCGCGATTGGGAAGAAAAAAGTATTCATTTCCCCTATGCCTATTAGAATTAGTTGAAAAGAACAGTAAAAATTATCAATTAGTTGATGATTATAATTTATGATTCAGTAACCGATGAATAATTACGGAAGATGTATTGAGATGGACCAGGCAAGGGAAACAAAAGTAATGCAACCGTTAATGCAACGAGGGTAATAAGAGATAACAAAGCATAACAAAATAAGAAAAGGCACCGGTATGACCGATGCCTGAAACCCTTGGTACTAAAGGGTTTTAACAGAATAAGCTAAGCTGTAACAAGTTGCTCCGTGTCTTTGGGGTGGTAGAGGTCGCATGTTCAAATCATGTCGCTCCGACCAGTAATATCAAGGCTTTCAGCCTTTTAAGGTAGGCAGGTCAAACTGCAAGCTTTGACCAAATGCCGACCAGAAAATAGACCATTTTGAATGGTCTATTTTTTATTTTCATATAGCCATGACACATGATAATGCCGAAGAAAGTGCAAACGAGTCTTCGGTGTTTTTTTGCCTTTAAGTGCACAAAAGATACTGAAGAGTGAGAGTCTGGTTCCCCGAGATCATTGAAGTCGGAGCAGTCGTTGCTGACGGACACGGAGTATTGCAGTATTCCTTCGCCTCAAGATATTGAAGTAACGAAAAGGATCCAGGTTGCCTTAGAACCTATTTCAATATCTGTGCTTGACCACATCATTGCTGCAGGACAAGCGTATGTTAGCTGTTCCGAAAAGAGATTATTATAGACAAGTGATAGAACTGTTAGTTTTCAATACAGAACAATAATTGTAACTAAATGGAAATAAAATGAGATTTCGTTTAAAGAATAGGTTGAATGATAACAATAACCAATATAGCTTAAATCGGAAGTGATGCAGTGGTACCACAGTATTTCGCAAATCTCACGGGTGAGCCCTTTTTGTATGTTGAACTGAAGCAAGTCGCCAAACTAACCTTAGCAGGGCTCTCTAGTGTAGAAATCAGTGCAAAAATTATTGACGAAAACCTGTTCCAGTACGCCACAAATAAAAGCCTGGATAAGCTACTAAGTGCAACGCTTAAGCGAGTAGCAGTTCTAGATGAAATACTGTTAAACCTACTAGTTCAAGGTTCTCTCCATACAAGCAAACTCGTGGCCTTAATAGCGATCATGAAAACGAATCGGCTATTTCTAGAGTTTATAGAAGAAGTATATCTGGAAAAAGTACGGCTAGGAGAGCAGGAACTAGAACCTAAGGATTTTTGCATCTTCTTTAACAATAAAGCAGAACAAAGTCTTAAAGTGGCAGGGTGGCAGGAATCGACGCTCAAAAAATTGTCACAGGTCTATAGTATAATACTCTTTGAGGCGGGTTTGATTAATAGTACACGCAAGAAAAGACTAAAGCGACGAAGCGGTTGAAAGTCTTAACCAAACAGATGGACGAACTAAAAAAATATGACGAAGTGATTCATAATCTGGCTGATCAGCAGATTGAGATAGATCTGGATGACGGGGTCGTCGTCAATTACGCTAAGTTTCAGAAGGTGTTGGCGAAGATCTGACGAATGAGTTAAAAGGATTGAGAATGACAAACTAGCGCGCAATGATAATGCCAATAATTGGTTAATGTAGTCTTGGTGATTAGCACTTGGTGCATAGTCTGTAATTAAACTGAGGGGTGATATTTTATGATTTTAAAAAGTATTACCATTGAAAACTTTAGAGGAATTAAACATAACACCTTTGATTTTGATAATAAGTTCAACTTAATTATAGGTAATAATGGAATGGGTAAAACATCAGTGTTGGAAGCAATAGCTATTGGATTAGGTGGATTTATAGTTGGGATTGATGGTATAACTACAATACATTTCACACCTGACGATGTCAGAAGCATAGGCCATTTAGTAGGTGATGGTTCATACGATATTGAATACTTTACCCCTACCGTAGTTAGATGTATCGCGGATTTTGCGGACGAAGAAATTGTATGGAATAGAAGCAAAAGTAGCCAAAAGAAAACAACTAGAACGGTTACAACTAAAAATATTTCCAAATATGCTACAACACTCACAAAAAACAAAAACAATGTGTTTCCAGTTATCAGCTATCAAAGCGCAGGAAGAATGTGGACGCAAAAACGAGATAAATGGGAAGATGTATTTACAGTAAATTATATGCGTAATGTAGGTTACACTCATTGTTTGGCTTCCGAGTCCAATATTAGTATGCTTACCAACTGGTGTCAGAGAATGGAGCGCATCGCCTATCAGAAAAAAACAGAACTTGCTGAATATGAATCAGTAAAAAAAGCTGTTGGTAAGTTTATTGGTGTTTTAGAAAACACAGATATAAATAGTACCATCTTCTATGATGAGCGGACAGGAGAACTTGTGTATTTTTCCAATGGCGAGGCCTTGCCACTTAGATTCATGAGTGCAGGTTATCGTAGCCTTATTGGAATGGTTGCGGATATTGCTTATAGAATGGCCATACTAAATCCTGATTTAAGACGTGACGTTACAGAGAAAACCCCTGGACTTGTCTTAATTGATGAAATTGATTTACATATTCATCCGAAATGGCAATGGAGGATTGTTGAGGCTCTAATGCAAACATTTCCATATGTTCAATTTATTGCGACTACCCATTCTCCAGTTGTCATAGCGTCCTGTAAGGATAAAAAAATTATAAGTCTATTTGACTCAGATACTAGTACACCGATTATTGAGCTAGATACTAAATATATAAAATCTCCATACGGCTGGCGAGTAAATGATGTTTTGAATACATTCATGGGAGTTGACGAAAGATCGCCAGAAGTAAAACCACAACTTGAAGAAATCAAACAGCTGTCGTTTAAGAAAATCAAAAACCAATTATCAGATGAAGAAAATACCAAATTAAATCAATTGAAAGATGATGTGTATTCAAATCTTCCCCAAAATGATGCTGCTGTTGAATTAGCGGAACTTGGCTCAATTGAGGACATCCTAAAGGAACGAGGGAAGAGAAATGCACAAAGTAGATAGGTTGGCACAACCAGAAAGCCTAAAGAAAAATGCAAAAAAATGGACTGTTGACCTGTTAGCGGAAGTTCCGAAACATAGTACGTTTAATGATATCCCGCAAAAATTCGTAGATAAATATAGACAAGAAGATGTCAAATAAACATTACATGAAATGTTTGAGGGGCAGTGTTGTTTTTGTGAATCCCCAATTGGGGTTCAGGTGTTTGAAAGAATAGAACATTTAATGCCTAAAAGTAAATTTCCACACCTATGTTTTGAATGGTGTAATCTCAATTATTCTTGCGAAGTGTGTAATAGCAAAAAATATAAAGGGGATAAATGGGATGACGAAAATCCAATTTTAAACCCAACATTCGATGAGATAAAGAATTACTTAGAAATAGATATAGAAACGGCGAAAATACTGTCTATTAATAACGATTTGAGGGCAAAAACCACAATCGAACATACTGGCCTAAATAGAGAGGGTTTGATCGAACGTCGTAGAGATATTGTTAATAAATTAAAGGAATTGCTAAGAATAGCAGTAAAAGCCGGTGCTGTAGAAGATTTTAAAGATATTAAAAATCAATGTCAAAGAGTTGGGGATATCCATTTTTGATGAATACATTTGCTGACAAGCTTTAATAAAATGGTCTAGGAGGATGGGTGGCAAGTTTAGTGGATTTAGGGACTGAAGGAATCATATTCCATATAAAGGTGTGAAACAATATTGTCTGTAGAACTATTGGAGAATTCAAAGAAGTGGTACCAGCACTATTCAACCCTTAATCAAGTCGAGAGTTGTGAGTTCTTGAAAGAAACATTTAGATACACTTTACCTCAAGAGTTCGTCAAAAAGATTAACTTTGTGAACCTGTTTATGGACAGGTTAAATGGTTTGAAAAGAGAAAGACAGTTTGACAAAATCAGAGAGCTCTGTGACTCAATAGTGCCGCAAAAGCATGTCTGTGGTGAAGAATTCTTTTATGTGGATAAGTATATGATCGATGGAAAACTGAATAACAATCCCATTATTAAAACGGATGAATTACTTCTGGATAAGGTCTTTGACAAAAACTTGGGGGATTAGATGAATGGGCGGAGAGGAATCAGGCGTATCCCAAGTTTAAGGCTGTAGCCTTATGATTAATGTATAGAAATAGTAGGTGAAACCATGAATCATGACCAGATAAATGCAGCCCTGACCGATAAATTTCAGGCACCGTGTCGAGACGGGGCCCAACGGCAGATCATCTTTTGGTACGATGCTGATGGGGATTTCCAAGAGGTCGTCGATGAGCTGGAATTAGGTGAGGTAAAGCTTTGGTCGCGGGGATTCCGGGATGATCGGAGTGTATAAGATTGAAACGGAAGTCGTGACCGGATCTGGAAAATTTGAGAGATCTGGGCTTGGAAACAGCAGGGAAGCCAAAGAAAACACCCTGACTGCGTTTAATTATTTTAAAGCCAATAGTAGGAG
Organism: Desulfosporosinus sp.; assembly: GCA_003512645.1. Classification (GTDB taxonomy): domain Bacteria; phylum Bacillota; class Desulfitobacteriia; order Desulfitobacteriales; family Desulfitobacteriaceae; genus Desulfosporosinus. Next base: position 1,035 of record DOPS01000280.1, on the reverse strand, counting down.
CATCAGCGGTTCGATAAGCACTAAGACCAAGGATTACCTGCTGTATGTTCAAGATATCCAAGGCATCGGCATGACCCCTGAGCTGACGTTGACAGCCTTTATCGCGATGTGTTCTGGAGCTATGGGGAAACCTCCTCAAAGTCAGTTAGTCGTATTGGGTTCTATGAGTCTCGGTGGCACCATCAATAAAGTAGAAGAGTTAGCCAACACGTTGCAAGTGTGCTTTGATGCTGGAGCCAAGAAAGTATTACTTCCAATGGCATCGGCCACGGATATTGCCACCGTTCCATCAGAACTCTTTGCGAAGTTTCAGATGGCGTTTTATCAAAGTCCGGAAGATGCGGTGTTTAAGGCTTTGGGAGTGGAGTAGTAGGAAATTACTTTAGGTAGAGGATGTAATGTAATGTTCTATGAATCAGAAAATAGGGCTATTAAATTAGCCTGTAAGAAAGCTGGGGAAAATTTAGACCAGTGTATAGTTTTAGTGAAATAGTTGTAACTGGATATCGGTCATTCTGCTTCGTACTGCCTCAATTTTCTTCTTACTCCAGCCATTAAATAATGAATCGACATACTTTTTCGGCATAGAAGAGTACCCAAAAAATGCTGACCAAAAGCACCATGCGTAATATGAACGATCAACCATCTTCTGGTTCAAATAACGCTCCAATTGTTCCAGATCTTTTTATTACGATATCATAATCAAACCGAGATTCCGCCGGAGCCGGACAGCCTACCTCCTCAAATTCGGATCCGGATCCGAATTTGAACTACAGCCAGGCGGTGCTTCTTTTAGG
>DOPS01000280.1:0-215 GCA_003512645.1 Desulfosporosinus sp. | reverse complement strand
CCAGGCCCTGCAGGAGAACGCAGACCTCCAGAAATCAGTGGAAAACCAAAACGGTATCATCACCGAGCTGACTGCGGAGCTTGTCAATCTGAAGGTCCAATTGGAGAACGTCAAGACGTCCAAAGCGGAACTCGATAAAACGGCCAGGCAGCTGAAGGATTCACTGGAATCGCTCCAACAAAGCTCATCCGCTAAGGGCTACGAGAGGATGAAAA